>JAHEMX010000294.1 GCA_024643445.1 Desulfobulbaceae bacterium
AAGCTTTGATAACGGTCTCGGGAATAATTCTTGATTAACGACGACACCCAAACGCGCCGGCCATCGGCCGGCGCGTTCCTCGATATCATCGAGCGAATCCTCGAGACGCTGTGCCGGCTCGGCACCATGCTCGGCGCGATCCTGGTCATCGCGAGCATGGCGGTTGTCGGCTACGGCGTCGTGCTGCGCTATTTTTTCGGCCACCCCCAGGTCTGGACGGACGAGCTGGTCTCCTTCTGGCTGGTCGCCATAGTAACCCTGGGCGCGGCGGACGTGTTGCGCCGGGGCGGACACATCGGCATCGACCTGGTGACCAACCGCCTGTCCGCGCGCCTGCAGGCGTGGCTGGATATCCTGGGGCTGGTCTCGGTGCTTCTCTTTTCAACCGTGTTGACCGTCAGCGGCTGGCAGATGGTCGAGTTTTCCTGGAGTGTCGGGCTGCTGCCCTCCGGTTATCTCGAAGTGCCCCTGTGGATTCCCCAGTCCCTGATTCCCATCGGTTTCGCGCTGATGGGCCTGGCCGCGCTGCATAGACTGATCCTACGAATTCGTGCCGGCAAGCCGGAGGGGGCAGCATGACCATGCTCCTGATCTTTGCCGGCGTGCTGGTCCTGCTGCTGTCCGGCATCCCGATCTTCGCCGGGCTCGGCCTGATGGCGATGGGGCTGCTTTATGGCGTCGAGGGGCAGATCGGCAGCCTGGCGGAAATAGCCTTCGGCAAACTCGATGTCTATCTCCTGGTCTGCATCCCGCTGTTCACCTTCATGGCCCACGTCATTATCAAGGCGCGGGTGGTCGACGATCTCTATGGTGCGGTGCACAGCCTCGTGCGCCATTGGCCGGGTGGCCTGGGCGTGGCGACGGTGCTGTCGTGCACGGTATTTGCGGCCATTTCAGGCTCCTCCGTGGCGACGGCGCTGACCATCGGAACCAGCGCCATTCCGCAGATGAAGCGCTACGGTTATCCGACCCGCTCGGCCTATGGCGTTGTCGCGGCGGGAGGGACGCTCGGCATCCTGATACCGCCGTCGGGGCCGATGGTGCTCTACGGTGTCGTATCGGACACCTCGATCGGCGGACTGTTCATGGGCGGCATCCTGCCCGGCCTGCTGGTCGCGGCGCTGTTCAGCATGTATTGCGTTATCCGCGCATCCCGCGATCCCCGGCAGGAGCGCCTGCCGCGCGCGCCCTGGTCCGAGATTTCAGCCGTCATGCGCCGCGCCGTATGGCCCCTGATGCTGCCCCCCCTGATCCTGGGCGGCATGTATTTCGGGGTTTTCACCGCGACCGAGGCAGCCGGCGCCGGCGCCGCTGCCGCCATTTTTATCTCGACCGTGATCTATCGCAGTCTGAGCTGGCGCGACCTCTTCGATGCCGCCAAGGAAACGGTGCGTACGACCTCGATGCTGTTCATGATCCTGATCGGGGCGGCGATGTTCAGTCACGTCCTGACGATACTGCGCCTGCCGGCGATGCTGGTCGAATGGGTCACGACCCTTGGTCTCGGGCCGGTCAGCTTCATCCTGATCATCATGGCGGTGATCGTGGTCCTGGGGATGTTCCTGGAAACCATCTCCATCATCCTGATTACCACGCCGATCCTGCTGCCGGTCATCGATGCCCTGGGAATCGATCCCGTCTGGTACGGCGTGATGCTGATGATCAACCTGGAACTGGCCCTGATCACGCCGCCCGTCGGCATGAACCTCTTCGTCATCAAGGGGATCGACAATGCGCCGATCTACGAGGTGATTCGTGGTGCTCTGCCCTATGCGCTGCTGATGCTGGCGGGGCTGGTGGCGGTAATGATCTGGCCCGACCTCGTTCTCTGGCTGCCGCGTTCGATGAACTACGGCCTCTAGGTTTCCGGGCGCTGCACCTCCTGAGGTTTCCTCTCAAGGTTTTTCTTGACTTTTACCGGGCTGAACGGGAAGAGTTGGTTCTGGTCTTTTTAAAAAAGGCGACCGTATCCACGAGCAAACCGAAAAACTGGCAGGTACAAGCAATGCAGCAGAGCACCGGGAGTGATTCCGCACTTGAGCGGTCGGCCCTGATCGTCGCGACCCTGACCTCGTTCATGGGGCCGTTCATGATTTCTTCGGTCAATGTCGCCTTGCCCGCTATCCAGGCAGACCTTCATATGGATGCCGTTCAGCTCAGCTGGATTTCCACGGCTTACCTGCTGGCCGTTGCGGTCGGGCTTGTTCCGGCAGGAAAAATTGCCGACATCCACGGCCGGAAAAAGGTTTTTGCCACCGGTCTGGGATTGTACACCCTTGGTTCGACCCTGGCCGCTTTGGCCAATTCAGCCGTGATGCTGATCGTCCTGCGCGTGTTTCAGGGTCTGGGGGCAGCGTTGTTCGTGACGACCGGTATGGCAATTCTGACCTCGATATTCCCGCCGAATAAGCGCGGCAGGGTCATCGGCATCTATGTTGCGGCTGTCTATATCGGTCTGTCTGTCGGACCATTTGCCGGAGGTCTTCTTACCCACTATGTCGGCTGGCGCAGTATTTTCCTTATCATGCTGCCGCTGGGTCTGTTTTCGCTGCTGTTGACGCTTCATTATCTGAAAGGGGAATGGCGGGGAGAACCGGGACAGCGGCTTGATGTCGCCGGCTGCCTGCTGTATGCTTCGGCTATCCTGAGCCTGGTCTACGGTGCCACACGGCTCCCGCTACCGCTCGGTATTGTACTGCTGGCGTCCGGTTGCGTTCTTCTCTTCGTCTTCATCCGGCACCAGCTGTCTGCCCGGTTTCCGGTCTTTGATATACAGTTGTTTGTCGGCAATAAGACCTTTGCCTTCTCGAGCCTGGCAGCCCTGCTCAACTATTCGGCGACCTTTGCGGTAACTTTCCTGATGAGCCTGTATCTCCAATACCTGAAAGGAATGTCGCCGGAGACAGCGGGAAGCATATTGATGGCGCAACCGATAATGATGGCGACCTTGTCCCCGCTTGCCGGCAGGCTCTCCGACCGTGTTGAACCGCGGCTGATTGCAACCACGGGAATGGTAATCACCGTAACCGGCGTAGCGCTGTTTTCCATGTTGCAGCCGGACACCGCGACCTATCTGATCATCGCCAACCTGATTCTGCTCGGTACCGGTTTTGCGCTGTTCAGTTCACCGAACATGAACGCCATCATGGGTGCCGTGGAAAAACGGCATTACGGCCTTGCCTCGGGAACCGTGGCAACCATGCGGTTGCTGGGCCAGATGCTGAGCATGGCCATTGCCACCGTCGTTCTCTCGCTGATCATCGGCCGCCAGGCTATCGCCCCGGAAAACTATGACCTGTTTATTCGCAGCATTCACACGGTATTTTCCATATCAGCCGTTCTCTGTTTGTCAGGGATCTATTTCTCCTGGTTCCGCGGCGCCCTGCTGCAGGCGGGAGGAGCCGGAAGCGGCAAGGGGCAGTGAGAACAGCAGGGTTACTTCCTGCGTTTTGCCTTCGACTTCTTCCATCGGGGTCGACGCGGCTCGCCGCCTCCGTCCGGCAACCGGCTCTTGTCTTCGGAAGCCACCCAGATAAAGCGGGATTGTGATTTGCTCCCCTTGTACAGGGGCGCCCGGTAACGGCGAACATGGAAATTGCAGCTCAGCAGGAGTTGTTCGAATTCCCTGTTCGGCGCGGCCGACCACACGGCCAGACATCCGCCCCGATTCAGCGCCCGACGGCAGGCCACTATTCCCTCGTAGTCGTAGAGGCGGTTATTGCCGGAATCCGTCATGGCCTGGGGGCCATTATCCACATCCAGCAGGATTGCATCAAAACTGTTCTTGGCGGAAGCAATGAGAGCAAGAATATTTCCGCACCTCAGCTCAACCCGCCTGTCCAGCAGCGGGTAATCGTTGAGTGGACCGAGGAACTCGCGATTCCACTCGACAATAGCCCCGAGCAATTCTCCGACCATCACCCGTCCATCCGCACCGAGCATATCGAGGGTCTGGCGCAGGGTATAGCCCATACCGAGACCGCCGATGAGGACCCGGGGGGCAGTGCTGCCGGCCAGATGGGCGCATCCGAGCCGGGCCAGCGCAAGCTCTGACTCGTGGTGGCGGCTGAGCATCAGGTCGGCGCCATTTATTTTTATAGTGAAATCAAGGTCATGCTGGTAAAGTGCGATTTCGCCTCCGTCAGGGGTCCGGACGGCGGCTCGCTTGATGGTTGGTTTCATGCTGGTATCCCGGCGGTGATGGATGAAAACATGTTTGCCCGCAGGCGTTGGACTCCTGGTTCTGTCATCCCTCGTTGTCTTTTCGCCAGTATACGTTATTTTGCCATTGCCCGGGCAAATAATGATACCATCGTTATTGTTTAGGAACACGGGGCGGCCTTCTCTTGTCGGCCGGCCGGCATGCGCCCCCAAGGCACCCATCATGAAGGTTTTGGACCTGAAAAGGAGAGCAAGTAAAAGAATATGAATAACAACGATATCCTGCGTCGTCTGCGTTATACCTTCAATTTTGACGATACGAAGATGATTACCATGTTTCGCTCAACCGGTTACCGGGTGACGCGGGCGCAGATCAGTGACTGGCTGAAAAAAGAAGATGATCCTGCCTTTAAAAAATGCAGCGATACTCAGATGGCGCTATTTCTCAACGGTCTGATCAACGAGAAACGGGGCATCAAGGAAGGTGAACAGCCTGCCCCGGAAAAGGAACTGGACAACAATGTGATCTTCAGGAAGATCAAGATTGCCCTGAACCTGAAAGACGAAGAGGTGATGGAAATATTGAAGCGCGCCAGGATGAACGTGAGCAAGCACGAGATCAGTGCCTTTTTCCGCAAGCCTGGCCACAAGCATTATCGTAATTGCGGCGACCAGATGCTGCGTACGTTCCTGATGGGTTTGCAGCTCACCTATCGCCCCGACAAGCAGCCGGCGGCAGGTCCTGCCTGTTCCGGCCGGAAAGGGGCTTGCACGTGAACGCCGCTGCAGCCCCGACACCGAGGAGTCATGAAAAATGATCTATCATGGCGTCCTGCAGTTCTGGTTTAAGGAATGCGATCCCTCGCAATGGTTTTCCAAAAACGATGGGTTTGACCGGATGATTGTCGAGCGCTTTGCGGAACTGCATGGTCGGGTGGCCCGGTGCGAACTCCACGCCTGGAGAGAGCAGGCCCGGGGGAGACTGGCAGAGATTATTGTGCTGGACCAGTTTTCCAGGAATATGTTCCGGGGGTCGCCGTTATCATTTGCCCAGGATGCCTTGGCCCTGGCGCTTGCCCAGGAGGCCGTTGCGGCCGGTGCCGATAAACA
>JAHEMX010000295.1 GCA_024643445.1 Desulfobulbaceae bacterium
AGTATCGCCATTACGCTCGGCGCAAAAAAAGTGGCAAAGCGGGCCTATGAATGGTGCGGCCGGCATGAGGTCGTCAGTCACGTGCTTTCTGACCAGGCGGCGGTTGAGGCCTGCCTGGCATTTTCCACCGATCACCGGGTGCTCGTCGAACCCGCCTGCGGAGTGTCCCTTGCCGCATTGTACAACCCGCATCCACTCCTGCAGGGAAGGAAAAACATCCTGGTAATCGTCTGCGGCGGGGCGGGCGTTACCATTGCCCAGCTTTTGGAATGGCAAAAAAACTTCAGTGAATCATCATGAACCGCGTGGCACTCATTACCGGCTCCGGCCGCGGCATCGGTGCAGCGACGGCCCGTCAGCTCGCGGCCCGGGGCTACGGCCTGTGCATCAATTATAAAAGTAACCGGGCGGCCGCTGAGCTGCTTGTCGCCGAGCTTCGCCGGAAGGGGGGCAGTGTCATCTCGGTTCAGGCTGATGTCTCGGTTGAAGCTGAGGTAACAGCGCTTTTTCGTGAACTGGATGAAAAGCTTGGTGTGCTGACGGCACTCGTCAATAACGCGGGTATCCTGCTGCCGCAGATGCGGGTCGAAAGCATGGACGCCGAGCGCATCAATAAAATCCTGACCACGAATGTCACCGGTTATTTTCTCTGCTGCCGGGAGGCCATAAAAAGGATGTCCCGGAAATATGGCGGTTCGGGCGGCGCTATTGTCAATGTTTCGTCTGCTGCAGCACGGCTTGGCTCTGCCGGTGAATATGTTGATTATGCCGCGTCCAAGGGGGCGATAGATACGCTGACAACCGGCCTTGCCCTGGAGGTGGCCGCCGAGGGCATACGCGTAAATGGTGTTCGACCCGGCTTTATCAAAACGGCTATCCATGCCGATGGCGGTGAACCGGACCGGATTGCAAGGATTGCACCCTCTATTCCGCTGCAGCGGGGCGGGGAGCCCCATGAAGTTGCCTCTGCCATCTGCTGGCTTCTTTCCGATGAGGCAGCTTATGTGACCGGTTCTTTTATTGATATAGCAGGTGGACGATAAAATCTGAAAAATGGTTTGTCGCTTGTGGTTTCCTGGCGTATTACCATCCTAAACAAAGGTGTTCGTTATGCTGGAGATGCTCGATATAGGCCTGGAAAATGTTATCGCCTACCGGGTCGGCGGAAAGGTTACCGAGCAGGAGATGAAGTCTGTTCTCTCGCTGTTTCGTGAGAAGATTGAGCTGGGTGAAAAACTGATCATCTATCAGGAGGTGGTCAGTATCGGCGGTGCCGAGTTCGAGGCGCTTGCCGAAAAATTCAAGTTTTTCTGGGATGTCGGCATGTCGCATTTCAGCAGGATCGCCGTCGTTACCCATAAAAAGTGGTTGAGCAGAATCGTCGACATGGAAGACAAGCTGTTCAAAAACATCAGGATGAAAGGATTCCTGCTGGAAGAAAAGGAACAGGCAATCGCCTTCCTGAAGCAGTCCGGCCATGAGGCCACCTGAGAACGGGGTTAATCCCGGCTGGAAGCACAGGCGAAAAGGAGAAACACTATGCATATCCATGAATCGATTAACTACGTGGAGTTTCCTGCCAGGAACCTGGAGGCGACCAAGATCTTTTTTTCTACCGTGTTTGATTGGTCTTTCGTCGATTATGGTCCTGATTACAGTTCTTTCAGAAATGCGGGCCTGGACGGGGGCTTTTACCGCTCGGAGCTGTCCTCATCGACGAAAAACGGCAGTGGGCTGATCGTCTTTTACAGCCGGGAACTGGAAGAAACACAGGCCAAGGTTGAGCGGGCGGGCGGGAAGATCATAGAATCGATCTACCCCTTTCCCGGAGGCCGTCGTTTTCATTTTTCCGATCCAAGCGGGAACGAATTTGCGGTCTGGTCCGATGTCGATCCCGCATAACCGCAGCTCTCTGCTCGCCCCGGGCGAACTTTTTTCAATGCCGGGGTTGACGTATCCCGTGCCGCAAGCCAAATGCCATGCTTAAATGTATTTATTTCTGATAGGTAAGTGGTGTATACAAAAAAGTTGATGAATTTTTTGGATTAATCCGCGGCGTCCTGCCAGAGAAAGGCTGAAACACGTTTACCCATTACCTTGCCGTTGAAAACATGCGATGCCTGCGGTGTCCGGGCGGCGGCCATGCCATAGCAGACGTGCAGGGGCAGAAGATGTTCCTCACGCGGATGGCAATAGCGGCCATGGGGAGCAGTCTGCCAGTTTTGCAGTCTTTCCTCCCGCTCTTTGCCAGATAAACCCGGATCGGTAACTGTCCTGACGAGCCAGTTGTCAAAGGCTTCACATCTTTCATTGGCGGCCTGGCTGCCGGGTGAGAAGAACGTCCCCATATTGTGATAGGACATGCCTGAACCGATGACGAGGACGTTTTGCTCCCTTAACGGGATCAGCGCCCGGCCCAGTGCCAGATGCTCCGCCGGATCAAGGCTTTTGAGCAGAGAGAGCTGCAGGCAGGGAATACGTGCATCAGGATACATCAGCATGAGCGGCACAAAAAGCCCGTGATAATAATCGCGGTTTGGATCAAGGCCGGGCGAGAAACCTCTGTCCTCGAGCAGCATCCTGATCGATTCCGCACAGAGTGGTGAACCGGGGGCGGGATAGTCAAGGTGATAGGCCTCTTCAGGGAATCCTCCGTAATCATAAAGCATGCCGGGCCTGGCTGAGCTGGTGAGGGTCGGCCGGGCTTCTTCCCAGTGGGCACTGATAACCAGAATTGCTGAAGGTCTGCGTATCCGGCTGGCAAAAGTTTTGAGAAAGACTACCAGTTCCTTGTGGCCGGGGTGGTCAAAAAGCGGCAATGGGCCGCCGCCATGCGGGATATAGAGGATCGGTGATTGCATGATCGTGTCCGTTGTGTTGTTGGGCATGAACAGATGGTAGCCATGACCCGGAGTCTTGTCAAAAAAGATGAACGGCTGACGCGCGCGGGGACGGGAAGGCAGAGGTGCTGTGGCGTGGCTCCGGAATCAGCCGGTCTGCTCAAGGTAGCCATCGCGAAGTGTCAGGCAGCGATCCATCCGGTCGGCAAGCTGCATGTTATGGGTAACCATCATGACGGCAAGCGATCGCTTTCGGCAGAGCGACTCGAGCAGGTCGAATACCAGCTTACCCGCCCGGCTGTCAAGATTGCCGGTCGGTTCGTCGGCAAGCAGAATGTCCGGCTGCATGATCAGGGCGCGGGCGAGAGCGGTACGCTGCTGTTCTCCACCGGAGAGCTCGCCGACCCGGTGCTGGACCCGATGATCGAGTTCCACGGCAGTCAGCAGCTCGAGGGCTGGTCCTTCTGCCTGACGCCTGCTTTTACCTGAGATCAGGGCGGGCATCATGACGTTTTCAAGGGCGCTGAATTCCGGGAGCAGGTGATGAAACTGAAAGATGAAGCCGAGCGAACGGTTTCTGAAGGAGGCAAGTTCCCGGTCATTCCTTGTATCGAGCCGTTCACCGTTGAAAAGCAGCATCCCGCCGCTTGGTGTCGCAAGGGTGCCGAGAATCTGCAGCAGGGTGGTTTTTCCGGAACCGGAGGCACCGACCACCGCGGACATTTCGCCGGCCTGGATAGCAAGATCAACTCCCTTGAGCACCTCGACTTCCTTGAGGCCATTGCGATAGACCTTCTGGATATTTTGGGCCTGCATCAGCGGCTGACTCATGAGAGCACCTCCGCCGGTTTTACCTTGGAGGCCTTCCATGAAGGATAGATGGTTGCCAGCAGGCTGATGAAGATGGAACAGCCGGCAATGATCAGCACATCGGCAGGCAGCACCTGTATCGGCAGGGTCGTCATCGGGTAGACATTGGAAGGCAGCTCGATAAACTGGTAACGGGACAATAGTTCGCACAACCCCAGTCCGCCGAGCACGCCGAGGAGTGTGCCGGTGAGCGATATGACAAGCCCCTGCAGAAAGAAAATTTTCATGATTGAACGGGAGGTAGATCCCATTGATTTGAGGATGGCGATATCCCTTCCTTTTTCCATCACAACCATGACCAGGGCGCTGACGATATTCAGGGCGGCAACCAGGATAATGAGCGCCACACAGATGAACATGCCTATCTTCTCGAGCTTGAACGCGGCAAAGAGATTACGGTTCATGGCCATCCAGTCCTTGCTGATGGTGCCCGGGCCGAGTTTCTGGCCGATTGCCGCGGCGATCTGGTCTGCCCGGTTCAGCTCGGATTTCTCCACTGACACTTCAATGCCGTGCACGACATCCCCCAACTCGAGGAATTGCTGAACCGCCGGGATACTCATATAGGCGAGGGTGGAATCATACTCGTACATGCCGGACTCAAAGATGCCGACGACCCGGGCCGTCTTGATCTTCGGAATGATGCCCATTGGGGTCAGGGGGCCGGATGGCGAGATAAGCCGGACCTTGCCGCCGGCACGGACACGAATATCGCTGGCGAGCTGCTTGCCGAGGATGATGCCGGGTACCGGGCCTGCCTCTGTTCCAAGGTCATGGATGGATCCGGCGATCATCTGCTTCTCGAGACTGATGACATTTTCGGCTGTCGCCGGATCAATGCCCCGCAAAACGATGCCCGAACCTCCCGTGGCCCCGCTGAGCAGGGTCTGGGCATAAAGATACGGGGTGGCGCCGACAACCCCGGGCACGGTGAGAATCAGATCACGATCGGAGACATAATTGCGGATGGATCCCTCGGCCCGCTGGATGATGATATGGGAATTTATGCCGAGGATCTGGTCGCGCAGGCTCTGGGTGAATCCGGTATAGACGGAGAGAACGACGATCAGGGCTATGACGCCGACGGTAATACCGAGCACGGATATCAGCGAAATCAGGGATATGAACCCCTGACGATGCTTCGCCCTGAGATATCTCAGACTGATGAACCATTCGTACATGGCAGGATAGACAACTCCTCTTTCAGGTTTGAGCCGGTTCAGGCGATGGGGTCGTTTCTTCAGGCTTCATCTGCGGGAAGAGAATGACATCACGGATGGAAGGTGCATCCGTCAACAGCATGACCAGCCGATCGATACCGATCCCTTCCCCGGCAGCCGACGGCATGCCGTACTCGAGTGCGCGAATATAATCGGTGTCGAGTACCGGGTGAATCTCGTCATCCTGACCGCGTTCGGCGATCTGTTTCTCAAAGCGCTGCTTCTGGTCGATTGGATCATTCAATTCGCTGAAACCATTGGCGATTTCCCTGCCGGTGATGAAGAGTTCAAAGCGATCGGTCACGCCGGGATCTTTCTCGTTTCGCCGGGCAAGAG
>JAHEMX010000296.1 GCA_024643445.1 Desulfobulbaceae bacterium
CGCTTGACCGCCGCGGTTCTTGACCACGCCACCCTGCATCTCCGCAGGCAGGATGGCCGGATTTACCTGCACGGTATCGCCCCGTCACCCGGCGGCCCGGCAACACCGATCAGCAGTGCCTGGAAGGAGCTCCCCTTCAGGCTTGACACGCTTGTTTTGAAGGAGTGCAGCGTGGTCCTGCATGAACCTGGCAAGCCTGACAGCAGAATAACCGTCAGCGCACGTATCGTCCCTGAGTATTCCGGCAGCAACGGTTCCTCATTTGCCATCGATTCACTTGCCGCCAGCTTCATTCTATCGGATTCCCTGTCCGCAAATGGAACGGTTTCCATCTCCCGTAGCGAGGGGGAACACCTTGTCTCACTGAGCGTAAACAGCGCTTTCTTCATGCTGCCGGACCGTTTCAGGCCGACGCCGGCAAGCCTGGCAGAATCGGGACCGGTATCAGCCGAGATCTCGCTTCGGCTGGCAGAGGACACCCTGGCATTGAAAAGCATGGATATACAGGGCACCGTCAGGGGGCTGCACCTGAAACATGGGCTGTTCGAATTATCGGGAGGCGGTCAGGAACATGACGTATCCTTTTCACTGAACGGGACTCCCGCACAGCTTGAGTATAGACTCACGCCCATGGCGGTGACGGCACCGCAACCGCTCGTCATTTCCCTTTCAGGCAGCACGGCAATCACTGCGGGAGGTTTTTCCACGACAGGGAAAATTGAGACTGTCTGGCGCCCCCTGGCGCTGCAGGATGATATCCGGATCCCCATGCACATCGACTACTCAGGAACTTTCCTGTCCAGAGAAAAATGGGACGTGCGGCTGACCGGGCAAGCAAGCCCCGCCGGCAGCCTCAGACTGAGACAGGGGGAGCTCTACGCAGAAGTTCCCGGCTTCACCTTCAACGGAGCCATGCAACAGCGAGAAGGCGGATTCACCGCAGATATCCGCTCGACCATCGCACCTGCCGAACTTGCTTACCAGAAGGACAAGCTCAGTGTTTCCGGGCTCGACCTGCACCTGCAAGCCAACAGGCATAATGAGACCACCAAGGCCAGGGTCGAAGTGAAAATTCCACACCTGAGCCTGCCTGCGTTTGATGTTTTTGCCGATAACCTTCTTCTTGACCTGCCGTTGAGCTTTCCCCTTCAGACCGGACAAGAGGAGCAGCACGGTACCTTCTCAGCTTCCTCGCTTGGTCTCCGGCGGGAAACACTCGCGTCGGTGCAAGGCACTCTCACCCAGCAGGGAACCCGCATCGCCCTGGCAGCGAGTGCGCAGGCAGCTTTCAAACCTGAGCCGGCCCTGGCCTTGACAGGTACCTGGCTCCCGCTTGACAACCGGTTCGATCTAGCCTGGAAGCTTCCCGCAATGCGGCTCGAATCAGCTTCCCTGCCGGCGCTGCTCAACATACCTGCCGGTTATGCATTCGGGGCAGAGATCGAAACGAGCGGACACCTCGCCTATCAGGACGGCCGGCTAAACGGTGCGATACGCACTTCACTGCGTGAAGGTCACCTGACCGTTTCCGACAAAAATATTTCCATTGCGCATATCAACTGCGATCTGGAAAACCCACAGTTGCCGGATTTGCGTTCAGCACCGAGCCAGCACTGCACGTTCAAGAACCTTGACGTCGGTACTTTCAATTTCTCCGACGGCACCGTCACCTTTCGTCTTGAAGACGCCCGAACGCTCTTTGTCGAGAAAAGCAGCATCAGCTGGTCGCAAGGTACACTGGAATCGGGAAGTCTACGACTCACGCCCGATGATATGGCTGTAGAAACAACTATCTACTGCAACCGAGTCAATTTCGCCGATCTGCTCAACCAGTTCGGCTTCGACCAGACCGAAGGCAAGGGCTCCCTGAACGGCAAACTGCCGTTGAGAATCAGCAAGGCAGGGCTTCATTTTGATGACGGTTTTCTGTTTTCGACACCGGGAACAGGTGGTATAGTGCGCTTCACGAATACCGATCTGCTGCGGCAGGGTATGGGTGACGTCACGCAGACAGGATACCTGAACTACTCACTGATGGCCCTGGAGGATTTCGCCTATAACTGGACCACGCTCTCATTCAAGAGTTCCGGTGACGACCTGCTCATGAGCATGGAACTTGATGGCAAGCCACGATCGCCTTTGCCGTTTGCCTTCAAGGACGGTGTCGTCACGGGAGCGGAAAAGGGCAACGGTCTGCAATATCCGCTGCGCCTGGATGTAAATCTCAGGCTGCCGCTCAATGAACTCCTGCAGGTCGGTAAAGACCTGAAATCCATTATGGGGAACCACTGATATGAGAATGAGCGGAAGTATCTGTTGTCTGCTCCTTGTTGCATTGCTCCTTGCCTTGAGCTCGTGCACGAGGCATGAGGTTGATGTAAAGCCTGTTGAAATCAAACCGATCCATATCACCATAGATGTCAACGTCAAGGTAGACCGAGCCCTGAACGACTTCTTCGGCGATATCGATAAAGCAGCCAAGACCGATCTGGCAAAATAAATTACAAGACCGGAGGAAAATCATGCGTCACCGGAACCATATTCTTCTTATTTCCAGCATCCTTATGGCCCTTTTTCTGCTCGGCGGACAAGACGCTTCCGCAGCCTCTGTCAAGGAGCGTATGCTCGCACGCGTCAGTGACATCAATGAATTGAAAAACAGCGGCATCGTCGGGGAAAACAACCAGGGATTCCTTGAATTCAGAAGCGGCGACACCGCCAAGAAGCAGCTTATCGCCGATGAAAACGGTGATAGACAGATCGTTTATGGCGAAATTGCCAAGCAGCAGAAAATCGACATCGTTCTGGTCGGGCAGCGTCGTGCCCAGCAGCTTGCGGAAATGGGGGCACAAGGACAATGGTTTCAGAAACCGGACGGTGGCTGGTACCAGAAATAGCAGGCCATGTCGCAGTCTTCAGACCGATTGTACCAGGTTGATTCAGTCCCGGAAGATTTCGATTTCAATAAGAGGGTCGTCGAAGTTTTCGATGACATGCTGGATCGTTCCATACCGTTTTACCAGGAAGTGATTGCGGCAATCGCACAGCTTCTCGACGCGCATCTTCAGGATAAGGAGCGCATCTGCGATCTCGGCTGTGCAACCGGCACCTCCCTGGTGAAACTTGCCCGGCTGCTCAGGCATAAGGGCTTTGCTTTCACCGGCATTGACAGCTCCGAGGCCATGCTGGAAAAAGCCAGGCTCAAGGCGCGGTTTTATACCGATCAGGACAACATTTCCTTTGCACAGGAAGATATTACCGCTATCAATCGGCCCGACACCGGCGCTTTCATCATGAATTACACCCTGCAATTCATTCGGCCGCTTCTGCGTCCGCCGCTGATTGCCAGGCTCTATGACAGTCTCAGACCGGGAGGACTGCTCGTCCTGAGTGAAAAAACAATCCAGCCGGACAAGAAACTCAATCGCACCTACATCGAGATTTACCATCGCTTCAAGCAGGAGCGGGGCTATTCCGAACTTGAGATTGCCCGTAAGCGGGAAGCCCTGGAAAATATCCTGATTCCCTTCTCGATCGAGGAAAACAGCGCCCTTCTGCGCAATGCCGGTTTTACACCGGTAACGACCTTCTTCCAGTGGTTCAACTTCTCGTCCATTGTCGCTGTCAAGCCGGCCTGAACCGCTTGTCTGTCCTATGCACTACCTCGACACCTTCCCCGCGGCCATCAACCGTCCGGCCATAGAAGCAGCTCTTGCTGAACGGCTTCGCTGGGTAAACCAGCAGAAGAAGGGGTTTCTTCGATACCGCAGACCGTTTGAAATACTGCAGCAGTACCGGGCCCGGTCGGTAGACTGTGACAGCGATACGATCAGAATAGGCAGCAGCACAGAAGTGTCGGTCGAGGAGCAGGCAGCCATCAGAGACCAGCTTCGCGCCTTCATGCCCTGGCGTAAAGGTCCGTTTTCCATCTTCGGTATTGATGTCGATGCCGAATGGCGCAGCGAGCGCAAGTGGCGTCGACTGGAATCGCACCTGCCTGAGTTGCAAGGAAAAGTCGTTGCCGATATCGGCTGCAACAACGGCTATTACATGTTCCGGATGAGTGCCGGCCAACCGGAATTTGTTCTTGGTTTTGAGCCCTCAGTTCAGCATTACTACTGCTTCAAGGCACTCAACAGCATGGCGGGTTTCCACAACCTCGATATCAATCTGCTTGGTGTCGAGCATATCGGCCTGTTTGAGAACACCTTTGACATCATTTTCCTGATGGGCGTCATCTATCACCGCTCTTCCCCGCTTGATGTCCTGGCATCCATTCATTCCGCCTTGAAACCCGGAGGCAGCCTGATCATTGAATCCCAGGCACTGCCCGGTGACAGGCCAATCGCCCTGTTCCCGGAAAAAACCTACGCCAAGGCGCCCGGTGTCTATTTCGTGCCGACCGGCAGCTGCCTCGAAAACTGGCTGCAGCGTTGCGGGTATAGTGACGTGGAACTCTTCTGCTCGCATCCGATGACGTCGGAAGATCAGCGCCGGACCGAATGGATGACCTTTGAATCATACGAAGATTTTCTTGACCCGAAAGACCCGATGAAAACGGCTGAAGGCTATCCCGCTCCGTGGCGGGTTTTTCTGCGGGCCACAAAAGAGAAGAAAAATCGACCATAAAGCCCCGCATTGCTGTTGCCTTTCCATCCAGCTGTATTATACATTGCTCAGTTACGCTCTTTTTACCTGAATCCACTACGAGGAAATTCAATGGACCCTAAAAATTGCACGCTCTACAGCGGCGGCCTTAAAGGTGCCGAATCCGTCTTCGGCGAAACCGCCGACAAATACGAGGTCAAAGAGACCATCTACACCTTTGAGGGACACAAGCTGTCCCGCGAAAAGAACCTGATCGTCCTCTCCGAGGATGAGCTTGAGCGGGGTGATATCAGTATGGAACTTGCCTCAAGGATGATGAACAGAACCTACTACGAGACGGAAAAAATCCGCAAAGTCCTGCAGACCATCTTCCATATGGTAAACAGTGGCCACCAGGTCTTCGTCATCGGCAGCATTCAGGAGGATGACTCGGTGAAAGGCGGCACCGGCTGGGCCGTGCAGCTCGCCAAGATTTTCAACCGGCCGCTGCATGTCTTTGACCAGCCGTCCGAGAAATGGTTCACCTGGAAGGATGGCTGGGTGGAAGATCAGCCCCGTATCAAGTATGAGACCTTTGTCGGCTCCGGCACGAGATACCTCAGTGACGCAGGACGCCAGGCAATCGAAAAGCTCTTCGCGGATTCCTTCGCCTAAAA
>JAHEMX010000297.1 GCA_024643445.1 Desulfobulbaceae bacterium
GACAATTATTTAAAAGTATACTGCTGCCTTATACGTGACAAACTAAAGCACCTGCTTCAGGAAGAGCTTGGTTCGATCCTCACGCGGGGCCGTGAAGAAATGCTCAGGGGTGCCTTCTTCAACGATCTTGCCCTCGTCCATGAAAAGCACCCGGTCAGCAACTTCCCGGGCAAAACCCATCTCATGGGTCACCACCATCATGGTCATTCCTTCACGGGCAAGCTGCTTCATGACATCAAGAACCTCACCGACCATTTCGGGATCAAGCGCCGAGGTCGGTTCGTCAAACAACATGACTTTGGGGTCCATGGCCAGCGCCCTGGCTATGGCCACCCGCTGCTGCTGACCTCCCGAGAGACGCGACGGGTATTCACCCTCTTTTTCAGGGATTCCCACCTTTGCCAGGAGCATCCGGGCCTTTTCGCAGGCGACCGTTCTGCTTCGTTTCCTGACCCGCATCTGGGCAAGCGTCAGGTTGTCCAGAACGGTCTTATGGGGAAAGAGATTGAACTGCTGGAAAACCATGCCAACCTCGGCCCTGATCTTGTTGAGGTTGGTCTTGCGGTCGGCGATATCGACACCATCGATGTAGACGTGCCCCCCGTTAAACTTTTCCAGGGCGTTGACGCAGCGGATAAAGGTGGATTTCCCGGACCCTGAAGGCCCGATAATGACGACCACCTCACCCTTGTCGACCGTGGTTGAAACTCCGTCAACCGCCCGAACCGTGACACCGCGGCCACTGAAAATCTTGACGACATTTTCCGCTCTAATCACTGATCGAAAGCCTCCGTTCCAGGTAGAAAACAAATTGGGACAGTACCGAGGTCACAACCAGGTACATAGCCGCCACCACGAGCCAGATCTCGAACGTGGCAAAGGTGGAGGTGATAATCTCCCGACCCGACTTGGTCAGGTCGGTGATGGCTATTACCGATACCAGCGAGGAATCCTTGATCAGGCTGATAAACTGTCCGGAAAGCGGCGGCAGGATGCGCTTGAAGGCCTGGGGCAGGATAACGTCCATCATGGCCTGGGGCATACTCATGCCAAGCGAACGAGCCGCCTCCATCTGTCCCTTCGGGATCGATTGAATACCCGCCCTGACAATCTCGGCGACATAGGCCCCGGCAAACAGCGCAAGGGCCCCGATACCGGCAACGTTACGGTCCAGGTTGAAGACGGTGCCAAAAAAGAAATAGGCAATGAAAATCTGGACCAGCAGCGGCGTGCCGCGGATGATCTCGACGTAGATAGCCGCCAGGGTGGAAACCGCGTAATTCTTGGAAATCTTCATCAGCCCGGCAACAAGCCCCAGGATCAAACCGAGAACGCTCGCCACAGCAGATATCCACATGGTTGTCCAGAGCCCGGTGAGCAGCGGACCCATGTGCCATTCTATCTTGTAGCCGATGGTGTCGCCGTCAAACAGGTACTCGTTTTCAGAGACGCTGATCGAGTCGGCATCAACGGACATCAGCAGCTTATCTCCGGTATCGGAAAGAAGGGCCACCTCCGCCTGCTTGCCGGAAGTCGTTATCTTTTCAACCGTGCCGTCAAAAGGAATCTTCAGCGGATCATCGGCCTTGTAGAGAAAATACTGCGGGACCCGATACCAGCGCCACTGGTACTCAATGCTCGAGACCGAGCCGTAAATGCTGGCAGAAATCACCAATAGGATAACTGCCAGCACTATTTTCCAGAACCATATTTTATCGGTTAATTTCACGCTAGATACACCTGATTACTGGATTTCTTTTAACCACGCGTCACTTTCAAACCACTTCTTGAAGATCTTCTCATAGGTTCCATCATTTTTGATCTGGAACATGAAATTATCGAGCCAGTTAAGGAAATCGACATCACCCTTTTTAACGGCCCAGGCAAGCGGCTCATAGGTGAAGGGCTGACCGAGATGATAGATCTTGTCAGTGCCGCGCTGAACAAAAGCGATGGCGTTGTAGGGCATGTCATAGATGAAGGCATCGATTTTGCCGTTGATCAATTCCAGAACACCTTCCTGCTCGGTCTCATAGGAAATATATTTGGCGTTGCCGATCATCCGCTTAACTGCCTGCTCACCGGTCGTACCAAGCTTTGATCCGACGGTATACTTCGGATCATTAAGATCCCGGTAATCATTTACCGTACCCTCGAATTTCTTGGCAACGAGAACCGACTGGCCGATAACGATATAGGGCTGGGCAAAGTTGATGCTCATGTTGCGCTGCTGGGTCAGGGTCATACCGGACATCAGGATATCGAACTTGTCGGTGAGCAGCGCCGGAATAATGCCGTCCCATGCTGTCGATACCAGTTCGAGCTCCACGCCCATCGCCTTTGCCATACGATCCGCCATATCAACGTCAAAACCGATAATCTCACCTTTCTTGTTGGTCAGCTCGAACGGCATGTATCCCGGTTCCATACCGACACGAAGTTTGCCTCTTTTCTGGATGTCGTCAAGAGCACCAGCCAGCACGCTTCCTGCGGTCAGCGTCAGCGCTATCGTCAGGACCACAAACATCATTACCAATTTTTTCATCGCTTTCTCCTTTTTGTTAGTCATTCAAAAAACAGGCGGTCCACCTCAAATCAGGCAACTGCCTGAATCAACCGCAATCAGCAAGACTTGCTTTCGTCCGGAAGTTCCTCAATTTCCATTCGGGCGTCCCTGCGTTCGGATATTTCAGCAGGACATCCAGAGGCAGATAGACAATCATCTGATGGCACCGCTTCAGGCACATGAGTTGTATCGGTTCATTATTTCCGCGCATCCCTAACATCCTCATTCTACTGAAGATTATGCCACGGCTTGGAAGCCGCCTGAGAACCGGTTCCTGAACCCCTGTTGGATAGCAACTTATAACACAGCACCAGCGCCAGAACAACCGCCTTTTCAATGAATTATCATCAGGCCCCGGTAATTCGTCAGCCAGCCGAACATTTTTAAATGATGCGGTGACACAATGCCTCTTCGTCTTTCTGGACAGTCATCCAGGAGATCTCAGCCTGAAGAACCATCCCTTTGCCTTCATTTACTATTTTATTTTCCCAACAGCGATTCAGAATAATTACACCCCGCAGCAGCGGGAAGTATGGCTTTAGTACCTTATAAATTCATTTCTCGTTTTTTAAGAATAAATTTAGTGAAGGTACTTATCCTCCATAGGGTATTAGGTGTAAAATGCCCATTTTTGTGATATGACGTAACTAGTCGGAGCAGTCAAAACGAATTGTTTCCGGCTGAAGAGTGATTATGATTGGAGCATCATTATTCCCACCCTACCAAAAAAGGAGATCCTATGACTAGATTCACCTCTCTCTCGCGTGTTCTATTGTTTAGTACAGCCGTTGCTGTTGTCATGCCGTTATCTCTTGGCGGCTGCGTGGGAATGCAGATGGGTTCCGACTCTGCCAAGACCACGGCAACTGGTTCGGCGGCCGGATCATCAACGGATAATGTCAATTCGGCCCTTGAGAGATGCAATGAAACCCTCGGCACCCTCGCCGTTGTCGAAGATACCGGATCATCGTGGTACACCTACCTGACAACCCAGTGGCAGCTTGGTCCGACGACACCGGTACTTAAATTGCTGGCTCAGCAATCCGGTTGTTTCGTTGTTGTTGAGCGAGGCAAAGCCATGCAGAACGTCATGCAGGAGCGGGAACTGCAAAATACAGGCGAATTGCGCCAGGGATCCAATTTTGGCAAAGGACAGATGGTTTCGGCAGACTTCTCCATGAGCCCGTCCATCACCTTCAGTAACAACGATGCCGGCGGCATGGGCGGAGCCATCGGTGGTCTTTTCGGTTCTGTTGGCGCTGCTATTGGCGGCAGTCTCACTTCGAAAGAAGCAAGCACTATCCTGACCCTGATCGATAACCGTTCCAGTGTTCAGCTTGCCGCGGCAGAGGGCAGTGCAAAAAATGTGGACATAGGTGGTATGGGTAGTTTGTTCGGCTCAAGCATGGGAGGGGGCCTTGGAGGTTATACCAATACCGCCGAGGGCAAGGTGCTGGTTGCCGCCTTCACCGACTCGTTTAACAATATGGTGCGGGCGCTGCGAAATTACCAGGCACAGGAGGTCAAAGGAGGACTCGGTAAGGGTGGCAGTGGTAAACTGAAGGTCGGGAATTGATCTTGTAACCCTCCGTTGCGTAACCACCACCAGGGGCATCATGTCTGAAGGGAGCTCATGCGGGGAGTTGGGGAGTTACGGAAACAAGCCGGTTACCGGTCGACTGGACGCCAAAGGCGGAACACCTGAGTCATGGTGAATGCTGCCTTTGGCGTTGACGGGCAATAAACGGTTCCGAAAAGAGCCCCTGCCGACCTCATCCCCATCCGTTACGTGGTTCTCCCCAGCTGCCCACCCCCCGGTGGAATCTATCGTGTATCTCAGCATCTATCAGGCGTTGCTCGTTTCCCCGTTCACCTCCTGATGTTTTTGAAACAGGGCTGGCAGGTTCAGACCTCTCTGCTGCCGGCCAGTCATCACCATTAACATTTACTATTCCTACCCCTAACCACATCAGTATTTCCTATTTGACCTATAGTTTTTAGTCGATACCTTATCTGCATGTACCGTGCTTTTCCCCTGGTCCGGGGAAGGGTATTAGATCTCTGTTTTTACCAAGGAATATAAGATGATCAGCAACATTCAATCAGTCAAAATTATGCTGCTTGCACTCAGCATCTTCCTGCTGCCTTTTTCAGCCTCTGCAAAAGAATTCCGATTCACTGCAATTCCTGATCAGGATACCGCCCGGCTGCAGGAGCGTTTTGGCAGGGTAGCAGACTACCTCTCAGGAAAACTGGGCTTCACTTTTACCTATGTCCCGGTCAAATCCTATTCGGCCTCGGTTCAGGCCTTTAAAAATGATGAAGTGCAGATGGCCTGGTTTGGCGGACTTTCCGGTGTCCAGGCGCGTCTCGGCGTGCCCGGCTCTGTGGCGATAGCCCAGGGAAGCGAAGACGAGCATTTTGTCAGCTATTTTATTGCGCACGCAAGCACCGGCCTTGTCCGCGGTGATTCCCTGCCCGAGGGGATCAGGGGAAAAACCTTCACCTTTGGTTCGAAAGACTCCACTTCCGGCCGCCTGATGCCCGAGTATTATCTGCGGCAATACTTTGGCGTCGCACCTGAAGAGATGTTCTTGAAAGTTGGATTCAGCGGCGACCACTCAAAGACTATCGCACTCGTACAATCAGGCAGCTACCAGACCGGCGCGGTGAATTTCAAGGTCTG
>JAHEMX010000298.1 GCA_024643445.1 Desulfobulbaceae bacterium
TTACCCCGGCAGGCATCGAAAGACCACAGGAAACCCTGGACTGGTGACAAGAAATTGCCTTTAAAAGCAGGAGTGAAAAGGGCCGCCAGACAGTGTCAGTCAAGCAGCTCAAAGGTTGGACAATGGCCACGGCAACACGCTATTGGTAGCTTCTCTTCGGCTCCATCGACCCTGCTTTTTTCGTCCACGGCTAGAAGCAGCTGGCCTTTGCCCTGCTGCTGTTCGGCCTGGCGCTGATGGTCTTCCCCTCTTTCGTGTCCACTACCCTGTTGCTGGTCGCCGTCCTCGGGGTGCGGGTCATCCCCGCCCTATTTCCTTTGCTGCTCAGCGTGCACCGTGAGCTGACCCCGATTTTCACGCGCTGCGTCACTCTTCCAGTTGAATGTAATTCTTACCGCCGGTCTTGGTGATGAATATATGTGAAAATTCCGAATCTTCCGTGGCGCCGTGCCAGTGTTTTTCCCCTTTTGGAAACAGGATCACATCGCCGACACCGACCGTCCGCTGCTCGTGCTCCGTTGCAACTATTCCCGTTCCTGCGGTAACTATCAGAATCTGGTCACATTCGTGCATATGGAATTTATTTCTGACGCCCTTGCCAAAGTTGACAATGCTCATGTTATAGTCCCCCCCCTCCGGGATGAGCTGCTGTGCCGATACGTCCGCTCCGGTGAAGAGCGTACCTGTCCGGGGAACTTTTGCCACTTCCTTCATGCTGACGATATTCATGCTGCCCTCCTGTGGATTTTTATCTGCTGCTTAGTATTGCCTCAACAATCTACAACAAAAGGAACTTTTAAACACCAGCACGTTGTTCTTCCGCTTCGTTTTCTCTTGTTGACTCGGGGCCGGACTTCATTCTTTCGAGATCCCAACAAAATGAATAGCATTTTCCCGCGCAGCTATTTATGTTACCAGTAACAATTATCGGTAAGGTTATTTGACAACCTCTGCCCCATGTCCCTGCACTATTATGAAGAAGAAGTTGACCATCCGGGATATCGCGAACATGGCTGGCGTCTCCCATATGACCGTTTCGCGTGTTCTTAATGATGACTCAAGAGTCAGCTCTGAAACCAGGGCGCGTGTTCTCTCCGTCGTTCGTGCCCACAATTTCACTCCCAACCCCAAGGCACGGGCCTTCTCATCGAACAAGTCCAGAATCATCGGCCTGTTGGTGTCTGATATCTCCAACCCCTTCTACGCTGAACTGGCCCGGGGTATGGAGGAGAAGGCTCACGAATATGACTATAACATTATGTTTTGCAGTGAATTATCCGTAGATAAAGAACAGGAAGCCCTGAATTTCCTGCTCAAAGCCGGTGTTGACGGGTTGGTATTTGCCTCGGTCAGACTCAATGATTCCCGTATAGAAAGACTCATAAAAGAAAGTTTTCCGCTCGTACTGGTTAATCGCGAATTACCAGGGCATGCTTGTGACCACGTCGTCTGTAATAACCGGAAAGGCGCAAGGATATTGATGAAACATCTGTTCGGCCTTGGTTATCAAAGGATCGCCATCATAACCGGCTCTTCTGATCTGTCGACAGGGTTGCAAAGACTTGAAGGTTACCACAGTTCCCTCAGGGAAAAAGGAATTGCCATAAAGGCTGATTACATAGTTCAGGGTGCCTTCGATAGAGAGACGGGCTACAACGGAACCAGACGTTTTATCAATCTCGACGAACGACCTCAGGCCATTTTTGCCGGCAACGATTACATCGCCATGGGGGTACTCGACGCGCTCGATGAAGCCGGTCTGACCGTTCCCGGAGATATCGCCGTAGTCGGTTTCGATAATACCCATTTCGCGGCTCACCGCAGGATCAACCTTACCACCGTCAGCCAGCGGCAATACGAAATGGGTGCTATCGGCGTTGATATCCTTATACATTCGATTGAACAGGCAAAAACTGATTATCAGCATCACGTTGTACTGGAGCCCCTGCTCATTATCAGGGAATCCTGCGGCCACAGATTGCAGGCTGCTCATTGAACGCCCCCTGCTTACAGCAGAAAGACCGCCAATGCAACAGGGCGGACCCGTTATAGAGAAGGTGAAAAATCTCATTTCCGAGGTGCAAATCTTGATATTGCGGACATCTTGATTAATTACAGGAGAAAACAAATGAAGAAGGTATTGAAAAAGGGAATTAGCGCTGAAACGTCAACGGCAGATAAAAACAAGGTGAAAAAAATTGTTGAAGATATACTGGCCGACATTGATGCACGCGGCGATGCCGCGGTTCGTGAGCTTTCAGAAAAATTTGACAAGTGGGCTCCCCCTCATTTCCGGTTGACCGCCGGACAAATCCAGGAGTGCATCGATTCACTGCCACCGTCAACCCTGGACGATATCAAGTTTGCCCAGGCCCAGATCCGCAATTTTGCCCGGATCCAAAAGGACTCAATGCATGATGTGGAAGTTCAGACGCTGCCCGGAGTTACTCTGGGTCATAAGAACATCCCTGTTGCCAGTGTCGGCTGTTATATCCCCGGAGGCAAGTTCCCGATGGTTGCGTCAGCCCATATGAGCATTGTCACGGCCAAGGTGGCAGGTGTGAAGCGCATTATCGCCTGCACACCGCCGGATAAGGGCGCTGCTCCAGCAGCCACTGTTGCGGCAATGTCCCTTGGCGGTGCGGATGAAATATACGTATTGGGCGGCGTGCAGGCTGTCGCGGCCATGGCCATGGGTACCGAGACCATTGATGGTGTAGATTTTCTGGTCGGACCGGGCAATGCCTTTGTGGCTGAAGCCAAGCGACAGCTCTACGGACGCGTGGGGATTGATCTCTTTGCCGGGCCTACTGAAACGCTGATAATCGCGGACGACAGTGCCGATGCCGAAATGGTCGCGACGGATCTGCTCGGCCAGGCAGAGCATGGCTACAATTCACCGGCCATACTGGTGACAAACAGCGAGAGACTGGCAAACGAAATCGAAGAAGAAATCCAGAAACAGCTCAAGATCCTGCCAACGGCCGATACCGCTTCCGTGTCATGGCGTGATTACGGCCAGGTGATCCTGGTCGATACTCTGGAAGAAATGGTTGCCGAGGGCAATCGCATCGCTTCCGAGCATGTTCAGATTCTGACCGAAAATCCCCAGTATTTCCTCGATAATATGACTAATTATGGGGCTCTTTTCCTTGGTGCGGAAACCAATGTCTCCTATGGCGACAAGGTGATAGGTACCAATCACACCCTGCCGACCATGGGTGCCGCACGATACACCGGCGGGCTCTGGGTCGGAAAGTTCATCAAAACAGTTACTTATCAAAAATGCACCAAGGAGGCGAGCCTGATGATCGGAGAGTATTGCTCCCGGCTTTGCGATCTTGAAGGTTTCAAGGGGCATAAGGCCCAGGCTGACCTGCGTGTTAAGCGGTACAGCCATCTGAAAAAATAGATGCCGCTCAGCCGGATTGCGATCACGATGCGATCGTTGGCAATTTTCCCACCGGCGGGTATCGTCCGGCTTCGATATCCCGAACGCTCATCGATACAGCATGGCCTTGGGAATGAAGGAGCAATCCACTAGTGAAAGGAGTTATCTGAAGTGAAAGAGTCGAACCGTAAAAGTGAATTTGACCTGACGGGGAAAGTCGCCATGGTGACCGGCGCCGGAAGGGGAATGGGCGCACATATTGCGGAGTCGCTGTCGCGCTATGGAGCTGATCTGATCATCTGCAGCCGAACACGGACCGAACTGGATAAGGTCGCGGAGAAAATCAAAGCCAATGGCCGCAAGGTCATTTCCTACCCGATTGATTTGACGCAAACAGAGACGCTCCCCCGGATGGTGGATGAGTGCGAGGCGCAACTGGGCGGCATAGATATCCTGGTGAATAATGCCGGCATCAACATACCTCAGGCCGCCGAAGAGGTCACCGCCGAGGCGTGGGACACGATCATGAGCATCAATCTCAAGGCGCAATTTTTCTGCGCCCAGGCGGTAGGAAGACGGATGATACAGAGAAAGAAGGGTAAAATCATCATGATGTCGTCTCAGGCTGGGAGTGTCGGCTTGCTGAAAAGGGCCGCCTACTGCTCAAGTAAAGGCGCCATTAATCAACTCACCAGGACGCTGGCGATCGAGTGGGCCAAACATAATATCACCATAAACGCGATCGCTCCTACCTTTGTCGAAGGGCCGTTTACCAAACCGATGTTTGAAGATCCAGAGTTCAAGAGGTATGTATTGTCAAACATACCTCTCGGCCGCATCGGACAACCGGGTGATATCTCGGGGGCGGTCATCTACCTCGCGTCGTCGGCGGCCGACCTCGTCACCGGCAGCATTCTGACGATTGACGGTGGCTGGACTGCCCAATGAAAACAATTCAGCCGGACAATTTACTGGTTGTCATCGCCCAAGCACTTTTTGCAGGCGATCCGGCCAGAACGGCCCTGCCTTGCCGTGGCGGGCTGAATATCTAATTTTTCACGAGGAGAAACACTGTATGCCCGAACTTCCTATACACTTTAAAACGATTACTGAACTGGCTGAGAATATCCGCAGTAAAACCTTCTCTCCCGTTGAATTGGTGAACTGTTTTATTGATCGAATCGATTCGATGGACGGATTTTTAAACAGTTACCGGTGCACCTGTCCGGATCGTGCACTGGCCCGTGCCAGGGCAGCGGAAATCGACATATACAGGGGGCACGACCTCGGACCGCTGCATGGAATACCCTTCGCGGTAAAGGATCTCTTTGCTGTCACAGGGCTGCCGACTACGGCCGGCACAAACCTGCTGCAAGACAATATCGCCACGAATGACGCGACAGTCGTACAAGCGCTTTTTCGCAACGGCATGGTCCTGCTCGGCAAAACCAATACCGTGCAATTCGCTTATGGCGGCGTGGGGATCAACAGCGAACACGGAACGCCGCATAACCCGTGGCGTGAGGTTCTTCATATTCCCGGAGGGTCCAGCAGCGGCTCGGCGGTATCGGTTGCTGCTGGCCTGGCCCCGGTGGCGCTGGGCAGCGATACCGGGGGATCGATTCGCATCCCGTCGGCCCTCTGTGGCATAACCGGCCTGAAACCGACGGTGGGCCGTGTCTCCAGGAACGGCATCTATCCGCTGAGCAAGAGCATGGATTCCTTCGGCCCCCTGGCCCGCTCGGTCGAGGATGCTGCTTTAATCTACCAGGCGATTCAAGGCTGCGACGCAGCCGACCAAACAACCCTCGGCCTGCCTGTCGGCAATGTGCTCGATACGCTGAAAAAAGGGATCAGGGG
>JAHEMX010000299.1 GCA_024643445.1 Desulfobulbaceae bacterium
TGAGGGGAGAAGCCGCCTGCCGCCATGGTTGACAGAGAATTGCAGAGTGCATCGAAAAAAGGCATCCCGGCCAGGTAGAGCAACCCTATTTCAGCAATTGTCAGAATGAGATAAACCAGCCAGAGCGCTTTTGCCGTGTGAGTGAGGCGCGGGGTGATCTTTTCTTCTGTCGGGCCGGGTGCTTCGGCAAAGAAAATTTTTCGGCCTGCTACCCCGAGTTGCGGCAGTATCGCGACAAAGAGCACGATGATTCCCATACCCCCCAGCCACTGGCTGAGGCTTCTCCAGAAAAAGAATACCTTGGGGTAGAGGGAAAAATCAACAAGGATGGTGGCCCCGGTTGTGGTGATGCCTGATACCGATTCAAAGATGGCATCGAGCGGATGCAGCCCGAAGAAAAGGTAGGGAACCGCTCCGATCACACCGCATGCTATCCAGGTGGCGGCAACGATCAAAAGTCCCTCTGCCTGTCTCAGCGTATCGAAGTTACTGGAGAATCCGCCACGCCATCGGCAAACCAAACCCACACTGATGGAAAAGAGAGATGTGGCAACAAACGGCAGGATGAAATGAAATTCCTTGTCTGCCACGGCAAAAATGATGGGCAGCAATACCACAAAACCAAAAGCAATGAGGATGATTCCGAGGGCGCTGAGGACCGCAGTGAGTTTCATGAGAAGAAAAGCGATTTGATGGTGTCAGCATTTTCCGCCATGGTAAAGATGGTGAGGCGGTCGAGGGCCTGGATCATTGTCGTGCCGTCGGGAATGATAACCCGGTGGCCGCGGCTTATGATGCCGATAATGGCATTGGCGGGAAAGCGGATATCCTTGATCATGGTTTCTTTGAAGCTTTCCGGAAGTGTCAGCCCGAGAACTTCACCTTTTCCACCTTCAATTACCGCCACTACGTCAATGTCGTGAGCTTTTATGCGGTTGAGTACTTCTGTCAGGG
The DNA here is from genome assembly GCA_024643445.1 of Desulfobulbaceae bacterium. GTDB lineage: Bacteria > Desulfobacterota > Desulfobulbia > Desulfobulbales > Desulfocapsaceae > Ww85. The sequence continues at coordinate 955 of JAHEMX010000299.1, forward strand.
CTGATGCCCGCGGAGACACCACCACATCGATGCCGACACGCTGGAAAAGTTCATAGTTCTGCATGTTCCCCACCCTGGTAACAATCCTCTCGGAACCGAGCTGCTTGATCAGTAGCGAGCAGAGCAGGTTTTTCTCGTCGTTGTCGGTTATGCAGATAACCACATCAACGTCGGCAATGGTCTCATTCTGGAGCAGCTCGATATCGGTACCATTGCCATGGAGGACGAGGGCTTTTTCGAGTGAGTTGGCAAGAAATTCACATCTGCCGTCGTCCTGTTCGATTATTTTAACCCGAACACCAGCCTTCTCCAGCATCTGGGCCAGCATGAAACCGACACTGCCCCCTCCTATAATTGAAGCGGTTTTGATCTTGCTGCCCTGTTGAAAGAAACTGGTCGCCAGCGTGTCGAGTGCCGATCCTATACCGATAAAAATCACCTTGTCGTCTAGTTTGATCTCAGTTGAGCCGTTTGGGATAAATAATTCCTGATTCCTGGTAATGCCGACAATGAGAACGTTTTTGGGGAATCTGCAGTCCATCACGCGTTTGTTGCACATGGACGTTTCATCCTTGATCCGGTACTCCAGCAGTTTGGCCTTGCCCTGAGCAAAAATCTCGACATCGATGGCCTCCGGTACGGAAACAATCCTGAATATATCCTGGGTAAGGAGCTGCTCCGGCCAGATGACGCTGTCGATGTCATACCGGGTATCGTACTTGAAACGGTCTGAGGGCGAAAGGTTCTGGAACAATTCAGACTTTCTGATGAAACAGATTGTCTCTATGTCGGCAACCTTTTTGACCGTCCAGCAGGCGATGATATTGGTCTCATCAAGCATTGAACAGGCGATGAACAGATTCGCCTCGGAAGCATTAACCTTTTCAAGAGTGCCGATATCCGCGGCACTTCCAGGACAGAAAATGATATCGAGATTGGTGAATTTTTCGGGAAGCTCGCCGGGGTCGTGAATGATGGTGATATCGTGCTGCTGATGCAGGTGAGAGGCGATCATGTAGCCGATTTCAGTTGCACCGTATAAGAGCAGTTTCATAATGGCAGCGGTCAGGGTGAAAATGTTTTAGGACGGATAGTGTTTTGCGTCTATTAAGCCTGATACCGATATAATGGACAACAAAATAATGATTCTGTCCATGCTTTCCCGAGAAGATGTCAGGAACAGGGCGCAGGTATCCTCCGGTTAAGCGATAGCGGTTTGCCGGCGCCTGATGCGGGATAGTTGCGTTCACCAGGCAAACATCGCAGCAGATTGAGCGCAGCAGGAACGTCCGTGTGCCGTGTCGGTCGAAGATAAAGGGAATAAAGCAGAAAATTGATGGCGGGTCGGTATCAGCAGCAACACTGTCGCTATCTGGATCAGAAAAGGCGACAGAGCGCTGGCGGGTGATTACTGCCGCTGTATTCCCGGCGGTTGGGGTCCGGAGGCCTGATGTGTCTTACGGTACCCGGTTGTCGGCATCATATTCCCGGGCGATCGTCCGAAAATGTAATGGCGGCAACCGTTTTGTTAGGCAGGAAAGCGCCTGTTGAAAAAATGGTAATTATTCAGGATTATTCTGTAAATCGTTAAGGCGGTTTTTTACCGTTTGCAGGTTTCTTTCCAGATTCTGTGCTTCCCGGGTGAGGTATGCCATCTCATCCGGCGGTGTGCTGGAGCGCATGGGGCCTGACATGAAACGAAATTGTCCTGCACCCCCCCGGCCATATCCGCCGGCCTGAAACCGGACTCTGCCGCATCCTCGTCCGCGTGCGTATCCCTTCGCATAAGCGCCTGTATTTGAGATTTCAGAAGAGGTGCAGAATCCTCTCCCACCACCGGTCATTGCACCATTACCCATTGGTCCGCTTCGGTCAAATCCTGGCATAACGTTACCTCCCGTTTGCATCTGTTCTATCGTTGATTACCCCGGCCGCCTTTTCCGCCGCCGCCGCGGCCGCGACCGCCGCCGCTCCCGTCCCGGCGGCCCTGTCCTCCGCCACGGCCCAGTCCTCTGCCGGGGTTGTTCCCCCGGCCGGTATTCTTGTTGTTAACTTTGTCTGGTTCGCTGTTTTTCGGGCGGGTGTTATCCCGTTCGCCGCCGTTTCCCTGTGTCATAATCGTGCCTCCGGTTGAATTTTCACCAACCTGCCGCCGTCGTCGATGACCGTCATGCAAAATATACCTGCCGCCGCCAAGGCAGATTCTTTTTCCGGTGACCAGCGCCTCGGCAATAATCCTGCGAGCCTCGGCCAGTACTCTTCCATAGGTCTGCCTCGATATACCCATCTGCTCCGCCGCCGCTTCATGGGGAAGACCCTCGAGGTCGCTCAATCGTATCGCTTCAATGCCTTCCACCGATAAATCAACCGTGCCGGTCGGCGCCATGTCTTCAGGCAGGTAGCCGGACATTAAAGGGTATCCGGTCACGAAGCGCATTTTTTTGGGTCTCGGCATGCAATGCTCCAGTTATGAGTATTTACCCATAACTTAAGCTCGAAGGGGAGGGTTGGCAAGCATTATTTTGGTCTTACGACCAAAATAATGCAGCTGATGCACCCGGGTTATCTGGAGTAGAAGGTGAATGAGCGCAGGTCTGAAATCATTTAACTGGCTAAAAACACATTGTATCATGAAGGGAATGCGACGGACATCACCCCCCGATTTGTACCTGCCATCCGCCGGAAAGGAAGGCCTGCTGAATTTCTTTCATTCTGTGGTCCTCGGGAGGCAGGAGATCGGGCAGTCGATAAGAACGCCCCAGCCTTTCATACTTGGGCATCCCGAACATCTCATAGGGCAGAAGGTGGACCGCCTCGAGATTTTTCAAGCCGGATAAGAAGTCAACGGCAAGACGGACATCCTCTTCATCGTCATTGCAGCCGGGAATGATCGGTATGCGAACGATATAGGGTATGCCGGAATCTGCTGTCCGGGTGAGGTTCTCAAGAATGATGCGGTTATCGACGCCCGTATATCTGCGATGTTTACCTGAATCAATCAATTTGAGGTCATAGAGAACAAGATCGGTGTGCTTGAGTATCTTCTCAAAATCGGTAAACAAGCAATATCCGCAGGTTTCAATCGCTGTATGAATCCCCACGGTCCCGCACAGTCGGAGCACCTCTGAAGAAAAACCGGCCTGCAGCGAAACCTCTCCTCCCGAAAGGGTCACACCGCCACCGGATTTGTCATAGAAGACCTTGTCGCGCACCACGATATCGACGACCTCTCCCGGGGACATGCATGTTCCCTCGGCAATGAACGAGGCCGCCGGGCAGGCGTCCACACAGTCGCCACAACCGCTGCAGAAAGACGGATCATGGCTGATCCGGCCGGAAACGAGTGAAAGAGCCTCAGGAACGCCGCAGACCTCCAGGCAGGAGCCGCACTGAATGCACTTCTCCGGGTCGTGGAGAATCTCAATAGCGGTTTTTTGGGATTCAGGGTTGAAGCACCACCAGCAATGCAGCGGGCAACCCTTCAAGAATACCAGCGTCCTGATCCCCGCACCATCATGCAAACTGTGACGTTGTATTTTAAATACGAGGCCGGGGGTACTCATACCTTAGAGTCGATGCTCGGTTCTTGAGATCAAGGCGTCCTGGCAGGGTTTTCCGAGTTCCGTGAAGAAGGCTGCATAGCCCGCGACTTTGACCATCAGGTCGGCATATTCTTCGGGGTTCTCCTGGGCCTGCCGCAAGGTCTCGGTCGTAATGACATTGAAGCCCAGGTTTGTACCGCCAAGTTCAAAATAACCATCAACCAGGTCAATGAACTTCTTGATTTTATCATCGCCTTCCATCTCATTTGGCGAGATATGTCGATTGAATACCGTTCCGGTCGAGGCCCTCCGCTGGTCGAGTTTCGCCGCTGATTTCATGGACGCGGTGAGGCCATTGAGATCCTTACCGTTGTTGGGGGCTATCGAGTCGGAAAGCGGTTCACCGGTTAATCGGCCATCAGGGCTGGCAGCCGTATTCGACCCCAGGTTGAAATTGGCGGTTACCGACCAGAAACCGGCGCGGAACGTGCCGCCCCGGGTATTTTTGTATTTCGCAAACTCGTCACAAAAGAGGATACTGATTTCCCGGGCGATGTCGTCCACGTAGTCGATGTCGTTGCCGTAGCGCAGCGGGAAGCTCTGCAGGCGACTCCGCATGATCTGAAACCCATCGAAATTCGCCTCCAGAGCAGTGCAGAGATCCTGCATGGACAGCGTCTTGTCAGTAAACACCATTTTCTTAATGATGGCGAGAGAATCGGCAATATTGGCAATACCGACGAGCAGGG
>JAHEMX010000300.1 GCA_024643445.1 Desulfobulbaceae bacterium
GAAATACTTGTCCTGGATGGTTTTATAGGTTCCATCGCTGCGAATCTGCTCGATTGCCTTGTTGAACTTTTCAACAAGATCGGTATCTTCTTTGCGGATAGCGATACCGGCACCATCCCCAAACCATTTCGGGTCGTTGAGATCGGGCCCGATAAACTGGTAGTCGGCACCCTCGGGCTTCTTCAGGAAGCCGTCAGAGAGAGCGACACTGTCGGCGAGCAGCAGATCGACCCTGCCGGCAGTAAGGTCGAGATAGGCCTCATCCTGGGTGCCGTAACGCTTGACTTCCACGTCTTTGCCGTAGTTGTCGGTGAGATAACGATCGTGAATGGTGGCGCGCTGGACACCAACGTTTTTGCCTTTGATCGCCTCTCGTGAAAATTCAGTCATGGTCCCTTTCTTGACGATGAATTTTGCCGGAGTCTGGTAGTATTTGTTGGTGAACGCCACTTTCTGTTTGCGTTCTTCCGTGACCGTCATGGAAGCGATAATCGCATCGTATTTCTTTGCCAGCAGCGCCGGTATGATGCCGTCCCAGTCCTGCGGAACAAGCGTTACTTCAGCTCCCATCGCCTTGCCGAGCGCCTTGGCAATATCAATGTCAAAACCGGCCAGTTCACCGGCGGGGGTCACATAACTGAAAGGGGGATAGGCGCCTTCAACGCCGACACGTATTTTTGACCAGTCCTTTGCTGCCGCTGCTCCTGCAGCCAGTACCAGGGATGCGAGTGCAACAAGCATGAGAAATCTTTTCATCGGGCTTCCTCCTCGGGTGCGGTTGGGATTTGAGTTTTGCACAACAGCTTTTAGACCATCGCTTTTATGAAGGTTTTGAACCGATCGGTTTTCGGATTATCAAACACCTGCCTGGGCGTTCCGTCTTCCATGATAAGTCCCTGCTCCAGGAAAATAACCCGTGAGGAAACTTCCCTGGCAAAGCCCATTTCATGGGTGACAACGATCATGGTCCGTCCTTCTTCGGCCAGTTTGCGCATGACCTGCAGCACTTCTCCCACCAGTTCAGGGTCAAGGGCTGAAGTCGGTTCGTCAAACAGGATTACTTCCGGCTCCATGGCGAGTGCCCTGGCGATGGCGGCGCGCTGCTGCTGACCGCCTGAAAGATGGGCCGGGTAGGCATCGCTTTTGTCGGGTATGCCTACTTTCTCGAGGTAGCGTTTCGCCCTGTCCCTGGCTTCTGCACGGGGAATTTTCAGGACATGAACGGGAGCCTCTATAACATTTTCCAGGATAGTCATGTGAGACCAGAGGTTGAACTGTTGAAAAACCATGGCAAGTTTCGACCTGATGCGTTCAACCTGTTTCTGGTCCGCCGGGCGTATCTTTCCCTGGCGGCTCTGTTTCATCAGCACCTCTTCCCCCGAGACAATCAGGGTGCCGCTGTCCGGTATTTCAAGGAGGTTGATGCAGCGCAGCAGGGTTGATTTGCCTGATCCGCTGGAACCGAGAACGGAGATGACGTCACCGGTGGATGCCGAAAGTGAGATACCGCGTAAGACGTTATTATCACCGAAACTCTTTCTAATATCCTTGAGTACTACAGACTCGGTTCGGGCAACCATCGGATCCTGGATCGTGAGGGGTAATTGTTGAATTTCTAAGACATTATATGAAAGTTTGAGTAGATACTATTAAGAGAAAGTTGGGAAAAGTCAAACTAAAAGGTGTCGGAACAGGATTCATCCGGACGGCCAATTGATTATTACCAGGAAGTGCAGCAGAATCCGCCTGGGTAATTGCTGGCTGGGTGTTGCGTATTCAGGAATAATAATTATCAATATCTGTAGAAATTTGTGTTGAATATTTCGTAATTAATTCGGTTCTCTAATCATCCAAGGAGCAGATATGACTGAAAAGGCCACCCTGACAATAGATGGCAGGAACTACGAGTTCGACATGTTTACCGGCTCTGAAAACGAAACATGCATAGACATCCAGAAGCTGCGCTCAGAAACCGGCTGCATCACCATGGATCCCGGTTACGGGAATACCGGGTCCTGTTACTCCTCCATAACCTTTGTCGATGGTGCCAAGGGTATCCTCCGCTACCGGGGGTACCCGATAGAGCAGCTTGCCGAGCAGGCAAGTTTTGTCGAGGTTGCCTATCTTATTCTCTATGGCGAACTGCCGACGCCGAAGCAGCTTGCCCTGTTCCGGGCGTCAATTGCAGAACACGCCCCGCTGCATACCAGTCTTGAACATCATTTTTCCGGTTTTCCCAAGTCGGCGCCGCCGATGGCGATTCTTTCCGCCATGCTCAATCTCGTGTCATGCTTCCATTCTGAAGTCCTTGACGTTCATTCCGAAGGACCCGGGTTTGATAAGACGGTGGCGCTGCTGCTCTCCAAGGTGCGGGCCATTGCCGCCTTTTCCTACCGGATGGCCTCGGGACGGCCGATCATGCACCCGAACCCGAACCTGAGTTACTGCTCCAACTTCCTGCATATGATGTTTTCCGACCCGTACCGGGAGTATATTGCCACCCCGGTGGTTGAACGGGCGCTGAACCTCTTCCTGGTTCTGCATGCCGATCATGAGCAGAACTGTTCCACCTCGACCGTTCGCGTCGTCGGAAGTTCGCGGGCCAACCTTTTCAGCTCCGTTTCGGCCGGGGTCTGCGCACTCTGGGGGCCGCTGCATGGCGGGGCGAATGCGGCGGTGATAAAAATGCTGGAAGAGATAAAGGATTCCGGCAAGCCGATCAGTCACTATCTTGACATGGCCAAGGACAAGAGCAATGATTACAAGCTGATGGGGTTCGGCCACCGGGTGTACAAAAATTTCGATCCCCGCTCGCTGATCATGAAAAAAACCGTCTATGAAGTGCTCGATGAACTGCAGCAGGAAGACCCGCTTCTGCAGGTTGCGCTGGAGCTGGAAGAAAAAACCCTGAAGGACGATTACTTTGTCGAGCGGAATCTCTACCCCAATGTCGATTTCTACAGCGGCATCCTGCTCCGGGCTATCGGCATCCCGCTCAATATGTATACGGTCCTGTTTGCCATCGGCAGGATGCCGGGCTGGATTGCCAACTGGCGGGAACTGCTCGAGCACAATCATCGAATCTCCCGGCCGCGCCAGGTATATACCGGGCAGACGGTTCGGCAGTTTGTTCCCCTGAGGGAGCGCTAGATGGCTGTGCTGCAAGGTGAAAAAGGCTGAAGATGGCACGGCCGGAAAACGTCATGCAGGTCTTCAGCCTGCTGGATAAATCCAATTGCCGGAAATGTGGTGAAAAGACCTGCCTGGCCTTTGCCGGGGCGGTCTACCAGGGCAGGCGTCCGGTTACCGACTGCCCGACCATCGATCACGATCGAGCCCGGCCGTTTATCGAAACAGCAGTTGCGGGACCCCCGGAGGATGATCAGGATGCTTTCCTCAAGGACCTGGTAGATCGAATAACCCGGTGCGATCTGCGGCAGGCGGCGGCCAGGACCGGCGGCCGCTTTGACGGTGAGAAACTGACCGTGAAGGTTCTCGGCAAGGACTTCAGTGTCGATAGCAGCGGAAAGCTCTACTCGGACATCCACATGATCCCGTGGGTTGTCGTGCCCTTTCTCGAGTATGTCCTGAATGCAAAAGGCCAGCCGGTTTCCGGCGACTGGGTATCGTTCAGGGAACTTGCCGGCGGCAAGGCGCGTTATCCGCTGTTTCAGAAGCGCTGCGAAGAGGGTATGCAGAGAATTGCCGATGTGTACACCGACCTGTTTGACGATCTCACCCATCTCTTCCAGGCCAGGCAGGTTGAAAGCCTCTTCGACGCTGATATCAGCGTGATCCTGCCGGTGCTTCCGCTGGTTCCCCTGATGATCTGCTACTGGAAGGCGGATGAGGGGATCGGCTCAAGCCTGAACATCTTTTTTGACCGGAGTGTCGACGCAAATCTTGGCAATGCATCCGCTTTCACCCTGGGAGCCGGCCTGACGCAGATGTTTGAAAAGCTCGCCATCAGGCACGGCTGCGTAATTGACCATACCTGAAGCGGGCAGTGATACCGGCACGGCAGACCGGCTGCAGGCCTTTTCGGTCTACCAGTTCCGGCCCAGCAGTTCAAAGTAGCCCTGCGGCCTGACACAGGCAGGGCATTTATCCGGGGCCGTGGCCCCGCGGTGCAGGTAGCCGCAGCCGAGGCATTTCCATACCTGCTCTTTTTCCCGGCTGAATACCCTGCCGCCGCTGATGTTGTCGGCCAGCTCGCGGAACAGCCGCTCATGGTGCTGTTCGGCCACACTGATCGCATCAAGCGTATCCGCGGCCCGCTGAAATCCTTCCTCGCGGGCCTCTCTGGCAAAACCCTTGTACATCACATCATGCACGTGCAGCTCCAGGGCGGCGGAGGAGAGCAGGTTTGCGTGCGTATCCTCGATGACCCCGGTTGGAAAAGGCCAGCTTGCTTCAAGCTCTCCCCCGTTGAAAAACTTGAAGAACCTGAGTGCGTGCTCGTATTCCTGCTCGGCCGTTTCATCGAAAAGCCTGGCTATCTGGATATAGCCGTCATCCTGGGCCCGTTCTGCAAAGAAATTGTAACGCGTGCGGGCCTGTGCTTCGGCGGAAAAGGAGATCAGCAGGTTCTTTGCGGTCCGGCTCTCTCTGAAGGTTCCCATAACAGAAGAGCGGTGCTATTCTTCTATCTCGATGGCATCGGCGCCGCATTCGGCCGCGGCCTGCCGAACAACCGCTTTCAGGTGCTCCGGAATTTTATCAAACTTGACGATGGAGAGGAGTTTGTCCTCATCGTACTCAAAGACTTCCGGGCAGAGTTTGTTGCAGTTGCGGTCGCCCATGCACTGATTGGTAATTGTTGCTTTCATCCAAGTCTCCTTTTTTGATTTGTCGTCAATAAGACACTGGTAACGTGAAAATTTCTTTACCATTAGTCTTAAAATGCAAACATCGATCAGTCAATTATATTCGGAAAAAAATAGTCCAACAGGCTCGAAGAAAGGTGCATCTTCCGGTTTCTGTGCTATAGTCGCCGACGATCGTTCCGTAAGCCGTCGTCAGGTCAGGCTTGCCTTGCTGATATGGCTTTTGAAAACTTCGTGCTTACTAGATAATGAGACGACAGAGCCTTTATGCAAAAGGGGAATTTCGCTCAAAATCAAGGCATGCGAAAAGTTTTACCACAGGCATATAAGTAATATTCCGAGGATGAAATTTCGAGCAGAACACAGAGTTTGGTCGAAAAGACAATTGTGCAAGAGGCTCGACAGATTGGCGGAT
>JAHEMX010000301.1 GCA_024643445.1 Desulfobulbaceae bacterium
TTGTCTGAACGTCAGGTTAGGCGCCGGTCTTGACCTTTTTCAGTATCTTCATGGCCCGTGAGATATTGAACACCCCGCAGACACAGAATTTAGCCATGCAGCAGGCTGCTTCTTCAGGATCCATGCGTCCTTCCTTGACCCGGTCCATCATCTTTCTGGCAAAATGGGAGGAAACCATGCCATGGCCGCACATGGTCGATATGGAGAGTGTCTCGCTGTCCGGAAGCCGGGCGGTATTGCCGTGAAAACCGAGGGTGTACTCGACGGCATGGGGGGTGATGTCAACTTCTCCGCAGATATCCCGGACATCATCCACGAGTGCACTGATGTTGACCGAAAGACCGAGATCCAGATCTTTGACATCCTTGATGAAATTTTTAACAAGCGTGGGGTCGTCAAAGACCACGGCAGCCGAGCCGGGTGCCGGCATTTCATCGATGAGCTGTTCGTAGGTGGTCTTTTCTTTTCTGCCGATGAAATAGAGTTTTATAAAACTGAGATCTTTTTCCGGGCGATAGAGCGAATTAACCAGGGCATTGCCCATGTTGATCGGGCGATATTTTATTGCCGTGCGCAGAAAGGTTTTGGCCTTGTCCAGGGCTCCCACTTCATTAAAGCCTTTCCCGGCCATGGCGAAGACAATAAAATCGTTTCTGAGGGTTTCAGCCTTTCCATATCGGTGCAGTGTATTTGTCATTATTTGTTCTCCGTCACAGTGGCAGCAGGGTTTGTCACACGTCCAAACCCCATGTTAACCTTGGCCCAGCCTATTTCAAATCCCTGGCCCATCAGAATGCTTTTCAGGCCATCACTTCCATCTTTCTCGCACACCGTAGAGGCGCCGATGCTGATCACGGTTTCCGATGACTTGATGATATCCTGCAGCTTTTCGAGAACCGTGGCCGTTTCCTTCAAGGGCACGGTGATCTCGACGATGCAGGAAAGCACTTTCTCATTGAGGATATCCTCGCGGATATGTCCACTCTTCACATCGCTCATCATCTGGGTTACCGGATTTCCCGCTTCAAAGCCGATACCCTCGGCAGCCAGCGCCGTTGTTACCTTTTCCACATCCCGGAAGTAGGTGCCGATGCCGGGGCGGCCGAACTCGATGACCAGACCGACTTCACCCTTTTTTATCCTGCCGCTGACATCATTGGTCTTGACCTCTTCCGTCCCGCGCCCATGCACGCCGGTTGATTCATGGGTGACCATCGGATCGCTGAAGGCGCGCCGTATGATTCTCGGCCACTCGAGAGCCTCCTCGGTGATCGCCTCGGTCGGGCAGACATCGGGGGCAGGCTGGAAGCGAAGGCTGAGCTTTTTTAATAGTTTGCGTATCGTCCTGGTAAGGCCGGGCGGCAGATGTTCAAGGCTCAGGCTTCTGAAGCAATTGTGACACTCGACACAGGTTTCAGGGTTGATTTCAGACAATCCGTCTTCCGCTATGAAGATTGCCCCGACGGGGCAAACAGGCACGCAATTGGCGCACCCGACACATTTCTCCTTTGAAATTCTCATCAGTTCCGTCCTTTTTGTAGTGGTGAGGTGTGTGTGGGAAAATTGCTCTGCATTGTATCCAGAAGGTTGGGAAAATGCAATGACGACATTTCTGTCTGCTCTTTACAAAGAATTGTTAAAACCAGGGAAAATGATAAAAATATATTTAAATTAAAGCTTTGTAGTGAATATTCGGTTTTCCGGATCTGTTGACTGGCCGTGTTTTTTCGGGTAGAACCAATAACTGCACCTGAAAATTGGATACAAAATATGAAAACGAATGCATCGAAGAGAACGAGGTCACCCCGATCCGCCCGGGAGCGGACCTACCGGCTGTTGCGGAAAAAGCTGTTAAGCGGCAGCTATGCCCCGAATCAGCGGCTTACCGAAGAGGCCATTGCCAGGGAGTTGGGGGTGAGCAGAACACCGGTTCGCGAGGCGCTGCATAAGCTCGATCTTGAAGGGTTGGTTGAGCCTGCTGGCGCACGGGGATTCCGTGTTCCTGAAGACTCCGTTGCGGAAATGGACGAGTTGTTTGCTATTCGTGCGGTAATGGAGGGGCACGCCCTGGCCTGTCTCTCAGGACTGGTAACCGATGAACAGATCGCGTCGTTGCATCAGTTTATCGATGAGGCTGAAAAGGCGTCGCTGGCCGGCAATATCAAAGATGTTTTCGAGTACAATACCCGGTTCCACGATCTGCTCTACAGCCTGCTTGCGCATGAGAGGCCCCGTCTTTATAATCTGATAGAAGACATGCGGGATTATGTGGTCCGTTACCGGAAGAACACCCTGGTCAATCTGAAGGGCGTGCAAAGGAGTATCCTCGGGCATAAAAAGATTGTCATGGCCCTGAGTCTTGGCGACCCGCAGCTCTGCGAGCATGTCATGCGCAAGCATGTGTCTGAGGCACGGGAAGATACGAACCCGTCGGGTCTATGAGATGCTCGTTTGCCGCGGAAAATTCAGGTATAGTGAGACCGGCGAAGGCAGATGCGGATGCGCGATACGGGGGATAGCGGAGCAAAACGATTAGTGGTGGCCGGCCTGCGGCAAAACCGGGGAAGGATGATATGAGTACCTCGAGCACAGATCTGCAGCGCAAGCTGCAAAAAGATATAGAAGGAGAGGTCTATTTCGATCTCTTTAACCGGGGCCGTTATGCCACCGATGCCTCGCACTACCAGATCATGCCCGATGGTGTAGTCGTACCCCGCAGCACGGATGATGTGAAAGCGGCCATCGCCCACGCCAGATCCTTCGGCCTGCCCATCCTGCCGCGCGGCGGGGGGTCGTCCCAATGCGGCCAGACGGTGAACCGGGGGCTGGTGATCGATCATTCAAAATATCTGAAGCGGATCATCGATGTCGATATCGACCAGCAGCGCTGCACTGTCGAGCCCGGTATCGTGCTCGACGAGCTCAACGCTTTCCTGCGTCCCAAGGGGTTCTGGTACCCGGTTGATGTTTCTACCTCCTCGCGGGCCACGCTCGGCGGCATGGCTGCCAACAATTCCGCCGGCAGTCGCTCGATACGCTACGGCATGATGCGGGACAATGTCATCGCCATTGACGCAACGCTGGCCGACGGCACCGATAAAAGCTTCGGCCCGCTGGACCTCTCGTCACCGGCAGGTGGGGCAAGTGATGATCTTACCGCACGGCTCCTTGCCCTCGGCAAACGTGAAGAGCAGGAAATCCTGCAACGCTTTCCGAAGGTGCTGAGACGGGTGGGCGGTTATAATATCGACGCGCTCCTTCCCGGTGGCAATCCGATAAACCTTTCGCACCTGCTGGTCGGTTCGGAAGGGACCCTTGCCTATTTCCGCCGGCTTGAATTGAAACTATCCCCGCTGCCGAAAAACAGGACGCTTGGCGTTTGCCACTTTCCCACCTTTTATGCAGCCATGGATTCGGCCCAGCACCTGGTCAAGCTGAAGCCGACCGCCGTTGAGCTGATAGATCGGACGATGCTGGAACTCTCCCGGGAAATCCCGCTGTACAGGCCGACCGTGGAGCGGTTCGTGCGCGGTGAGCCGGAGGCGCTGCTGCTGGTCGAGTTTGCCGAGGACGATGCTCAGGAGAACCTGTCGCGCCTCAGGCAGCTCCATGACGTCATGGGTGATCTCGGCTATGCGTGGACAAATAACGGAAAACAGTACGGCGGCGTGGTAGATGCCGTTGACCCTGCCCTTCAGCGATCGATATTTGAAGTTCGCAAATCCGGCCTCAATATCATGATGTCCATGAAGGAGATGCGCAAACCCATTTCCTTTGTCGAGGATTGTGCCGTTGAACTGAAGGATCTGGCCGAGTATACCGCCCGGCTCACGGACATCTTCACCAAGTACCACACCACCGGTACCTGGTATGCCCATGCCTCAGTCGGCTGCCTGCATGTCCGGCCGGTCCTCAACCTGCGCCTCGATCAGGACATCAGCGCCATGCGCTCGATAGTCGAGGAAGCCTTTGATATGGTGATGGAGTATAAGGGGTCCCATTCGGGTGAACACGGTGACGGCCTGGTGCGCTCGGAATTCCATGAAAAGATGTACGGTTCCCGGATGGCCGCCAATTTCCTTGAGGTGAAGAATAGTTTTGATCCGGCCAACCTGCTCAATCCCGGGAAAATCGTCAACCCTTCGAAAATGGATGACCGGACGCTGTTCCGTTACGGACCCGATTACCGCGTCGATGAGCTGGAGACGGTCTTTGACTGGTCCTCGTGGCCGGGAGCCGGGCGCGGGTTTCAGGGGGCCGTTGAGATGTGCAACAATAACGGCGCCTGCCGGAAAATCCTGGAAGGAGCCATGTGCCCTTCCTATCGGGTAACCCGGGATGAGCGGGATTCCACGCGGGGCCGGGCCAACACCCTGCGGCTAGCCATATCCGGTCAGCTCGGCCCGGGTGCCCTGGCCTCCGATGAGATGGCTGATACGCTGAAACTCTGTGTCTCCTGCAAGGCCTGCAAACGGGAGTGTCCGACCGGCGTGGATATGGCGAAAATGAAGATCGAGGCCACCGCCGCCCGGAAGAGGCGGACCGGCTTCTCCCTGCATGATCAGCTGATTGCCCGCATGCCGCAGTATGCCCCCTGGCTTTCCCGGTTTCCCTGGCTGGGAAATCTGCGCAGTGCGGTGCCGCTGATCGGCCGCCTGTCCGAGAAACTCGACGGCTTTACCAGCAGACGCCCGCTGCCGAAATGGCGCCGTGATATCTACGATCCTGAAGAAGCGGCGGGACCGGTTGACGGGCAGGAGGTGATTCTCTTCGGTGATACCTTCAACACCTATTTTGAATCCGAAAATCTCGTTGATGCCCGCGATATTCTGATCGCCGCGGGGTACCGGGTGCTGGCTCCGCGGCCGGCAAACGGCGGAAGCAGGCCGGTATGCTGCGGACGCACCTACCTGACGGTCGGCAAGATAGAAGAGGCGCGGAGTGAGGCCCGTCGGCTGCTGGAAACCTTTTATCCCTATGCCAGTCGCGGTGTGCCGATTATCGGTCTGGAACCGAGCTGCCTGCTCTGCCTCAGGGACGAGATACCGGCCCTGCTGCCCGGAGAAAAAGCAGATACGGTTGCCGGGCAGGCGCTTTTATTCGAGGAATTCTGTATTCGCCGGGAACTGGCCCTTGATCTGAAGCCGGTCGGACCGAAGGCCTTGGTACACGGCCACTGTCACCAGAAGGCCTTCAACGCGGTAACCCCGGTTGAAC
>JAHEMX010000302.1 GCA_024643445.1 Desulfobulbaceae bacterium
AAGGACGATCATCGGTCATGGCATGCTTGTCGCTGGCAAAGTCACGAATGTTGCTCACCTCAACGCTGATCAGCTCATCCTTTATCGCCCTGGAGATAATACCTTCAGCCAGCGGCGATTCGAGGAGTGCGGGGAAGATTGTCAGTACCGAAAATAACATCATCTTGCTCTATCCGATCACGCCTCGCTGGCTAATTCAAGCAAACCCGGTGGCGGGTCTATCAGGATTTCCCGGTCATTGCAGGCAACAACAATTTCATCGATCAGCGGAATGAGGTGTTCATCACTGCCGCTTCGGACCACGAGGATATCATGGGCGCCGTTATGAAAAAGGCCAGTCACCGTGCCAATAATCTCACCCCGGTCAATGCTTTTTACCGTGCAACCTTCGAACCGGCGGCAATGCCGTTTTTGTCCCGCTTGGTCAAGCGTATCCTCTTTGAGCAGCAGAATACCCATGCCGACAGTCAAATCCGCTTCGTTTTTTGTGTCAATGGTAGCAAGTTTCAGGATGATCTTGTTTCCCTGCTTCCTGATCTGCATCAGGTCCAGCATGGCTGTCATCCGGCCGTCCGTCGCTACGAGGGCAACGCGGCTGTAGTCATAAAAATATTCAGCCTGATCAGGAAAGAGGATGATCTTCAACTCTCCTCTCAGACCATGCGCCTTGGTTACTCTGCCAACGAGGACATACTGGTCGGCAGGGAACAAATACTGCTCAGACATAAGGTACCCGGGAGTGCCGGAGGGCTATTCCAGTATGTCCAGTCTCGATTTCCTGTTGTCCCGGGCCGAGGCGGCTGCCAGCAGGGAACGCATGGCACGGGCCGTTCTTCCCTGTTTCCCGATGACTTTACCCAGGTCTTCCGGGGCTACCTTGAGTTCGATCGTGATGCTGTCATCCGTCTCTTGTTTGTTCACCGAGACGTCTTGAGGTGCATCGACAAGAGCCCTGGCGAGATAGGCAACCAATTCCATCATCTCAGCTTACCCGGCCGCGACTGCTGATTTCTTGAGCAGGCTTTTTACCGTGGTGGTCGGAAGAGCACCCTTGCCAAGCCAATCCTGCAGTTTCTCGTTGTTGATGGTGATTGCAGCCGGATCCTGGAGCGGATCATAGGTGCCAAGGATATCGAGAAACTTGCCGTCACGTGGACTCTGGCTATCGGTGACAATAATGCGGTAAAAAGGCTTCTTTTTTCTACCAAGTCTGGTTAATCGGATTCGAACTGCCATTACTGGTTTGACCTCCTGTTGTATGAACTGCGGAAATCCCGCATGGTCTCGATATCGCCGTGGCGATACGATTTATCTTCTCATCCCCTTCGGGACTTTTCTTCGTTTCATTCCTGACATCACCGACGGCTTGCCGCGCATTTTCTTGAGCATTTTCAGCATGGCCGAGTAACTCGCCAGTACCCGGTTGACTTCGGCAACCGAGGTGCCGGATCCTGCGGCGATACGCAGCCTGCGGCTGGAATCAATGATACGGTGATTGCTCCGTTCCTTTTTTGTCATGGAACGGATGATTGCTTCTGTTTTTCCCAGTTCCTTCTCGTCTGGTTTCGGTGTGTTCTTGAGCTGTTTCAGCTTGTTGATGCCGGGAACCATACCGAGGATCTGCTCGAGTGATCCCATCTTCTTGATCTGCTGAATCTGGTCGAGGAAATCTTCGAGCGTAAACTCGCTTCTTTTCAGTTTCCTGGCCAGTTCTTCAGCTTCCTTTTTATCGACGACAGCCTCGGCCTTCTCGATCAGGGTAAGGACATCGCCCATACCAAGGATTCTCGAGGCGACACGATCCGGATGAAAAAGTTCCAGTGCATCGAGGCCTTCACCGACACCCACGAATTTGATGGGTTTGCCGGTAACGCGCTTGATGGAAAGGGCGGCGCCGCCGCGGGCATCACCTTCCATCTTGGTCAGTACAACACCGGAAATCTCAAGATCCTGATTGAATTTATCGGCGACCGTCACGGCGTCCTGGCCGGTCATCGCATCGGCGACGAAGAGGATTTCGGACAACGCTACCGCAGCCTGGATATCCTTGAGTTCCGCCATCAAGGCCTCGTCCACATGCAGACGGCCGGCGGTATCGATGATCAGGGTATCGTAATCCTGTTCCCTGGCGGTGCTGAGCGCCTGTCTGCAGAGACTGACGGGACTGTGCTCCGTGGTGGACGGATGCACCGGAACATCGATCTGTTTTCCCAGTATCTGGAGTTGTTCGATGGCCGCCGGGCGATAGATATCGGCCGGAACAAGGTAGGGCTTGCGTCCTTTGCTCTTCAGGAGCGCCGCAAGTTTGCCGCAGGTTGTTGTTTTTCCTGAACCCTGCAGGCCGGCCAGCATGATTGTCACCGGCTGGGTTCCATCAAGCCGGATCTGTTCCATGCTGCCGCCGAGCAGGTCGACGAGCTCTTCATGAACGATCTTGATAACCTGCTGCCCGGGACTCAGTTTCTGGGAAACCTCACGGCCTACCGCCTTGGCGGTGACGGTCTCGACAAAATCCCCGGCTACCTTGTAATTGACATCCGCTTCAAGCAGTGCCATGCGCACCTCGCGCATGGACTCTTTGATGTTATCTTCGGTAAGGATGCCATGGCCGCGGAGTTTTTTGAATACCCCCTCAAGCCGGTCTGTCAGGTTTTCAAACATGATTGCCCAATTATTTCCTGTTGCCTGTCGCTGTATGCACCACAAAGGCAGTCGGATGAGGTCAGTTCATCCTGCCTGCGCTGATAATTTCCGTAACCCGTAATGACCCTGTTTCGGTGAAATAGGGTGGAATGCCGGACTCAAAAGAGAAACAATTTACTTCGAACATATGGAAAAGTCAAGAAAGGAACATGGTTGTCAAATAACCCCCTTAATCCCGGGAAAAATTGCACCACGGTGAGAGCAGGTAATTCGCAGTGCAGTTTCTGTCCGCCAATTCTGCAGTAAAAGCACGGAAAGACGTGGAAAAAAAGGGGGCAAGGATCGGGTATCTCCGGCCATGGCCTGCTCGAACGGGGACTAGCTATCTCGTCCTGAACCCGTGCAGCGGCAGGTAGACAAGGATTGCCGGTGGGAAAAAGAAGATCAGCAGGACCCATAGATAGCGCTTGGCAGGAGATGCAAACGGACGCGCGAAGACATCCTTGAAAACGACAAACAGCAATGCGGCGTTTGCTATGAAGGCGAAGATGGAGAGCGGCAGGAGAATCGGCAGGGCGTGCAGTTTCGGAATAATAATCAGCAGAACCGGCAGGGCTATCAGGACCAAAAGAGCCCCAACCGCAATCGTCTTTTCCAGGGTATTCATAAGCTGATCGGCCTGAGCTCCGCTTCGGTCCGGACAACGACGTCCGTTTGCCCTTTTTCTTTCTGTCAACGTTATCCAACCGGAAACCGTTTGTCCGCTGGAGGCGCTACTATAGTCTATCCCGGCCGGTCGCGCAATTTTTTTGCATGGGCACCGTCTGTGCTGTCCCGGGAGAGATTCCTTCAAGCGGGGACATGCCGCCTTGCATAAGCGAGCTCCTGTTTTATAGTTGTTGGGAATAATTACTACTAACACCCCGCGGGGGATAAGTACCTTCGAAATTTTTTCTTAGAGAACAAGAAATGAATTTCTAAGGTACTAATTAGGATTGGCAAACTCGTTAAAAGTCAAGTTTTGTGATGGTTAAGTAAAAAGCTTCATCAGCGAGGCGTAATAATTTTCTATTATTTCTGAGTACATAGGTACGTCGTGATGATAGGAAAATTGCAACAGCGCAGCAGATGAAGAGTTTTTACGACACCAGCAGGATTGAGCAGATGGTATTCACACAGCAGTCGGTCGAGGAACATATCATCAGGCGTGAGCCGTTTTATCTGCCTGTTGCCGGTGAGGTGGAGATCGGCCTGGCGGCTTACGGTAAACGACTGCCCCTGCTTCTCAAAGGGCCGACCGGATGCGGGAAGACACGGTTTATGCAGTATCTTGCCTGGCGCCTGAAGCGGCCGCTGATCACCGTTTCCTGTCATGATGACCTTTCCACCTCGGACCTGGTCGGCCGGTATCTGATTAAGGGTGACGAAACGTTCTGGGTGGACGGTCCCCTGACACGGGCGGTCAGGGCCGGAGGGATCTGTTATCTCGATGAGATCGTCGAGGCGCGCAAGGATACCACGGTTGTCATTCATCCCCTTGCCGATGACCGGCGGGAACTGCCGATCGAAAAGCGCGGAGAATTGTTGACGGCGCCTGAAGAGTTCATGCTCGCCGTATCCTATAATCCCGGTTATCAGTCCATTTTAAAGGATTTGAAGCCGTCTACGCGGCAGCGGTTTGTCTCCCTTGCCTTCAGTTATCCTGATGAACAGCGGGAGACGCTGATCGTTGCTGCCGAGGCGGGAGTGGAAGCTGATCTTGCCTCGCGGCTGGTCCGGCTGGGCCGCATGAGCCGTGGGCTGAAAGAATCGGGGCTCGCCGAAGGAGCCTCCACCAGGCTGCTGATCCAGGCGGGGATGCTCTTTCGTTCCGGTATCGATATCAAGCGTTCATGCACGGTGGGTATTGTGGAAAGCCTTACGGATGATCCCGACATGCTGGCCGCCCTTGAAGAAATGGTAGAGGCCGTGTTCTAGGAGACCGTGCGGGAAGAGTTCTTCCCGGTTCTGATCTCGGGCAAATAACCTCAACAGCTAGATTCACCTCTATATAAAAGAAGAGCTATTTCATGACCTGCCCTCAAGAAAGGATGGATAGAAAGGGGTGCACCGATCTCTTTTATCGCCTGGTCTATCCGGCTCATCCGAACGAGTGGGAACTTGATGAGGTGATGGTTGCGATAGCCACGCTTGAATTTTCCCGGCAGGAGCTTCTTTTTTCCCAGGTCGGCGCCATCTGGCCGGTCAGTCACAATCTCTGCCTGGCCTTTCTGGAAGAGGGAGTCAGGCTGGTGACAGGTGTTCCTGCCCGTCTGGTCCCTGAATTGGTCCGGCACATCCTCGGCAGGTATGAAACGGGCGGACTGGCGGCAGCCCGGGAGATGATGTCCAGGGTCGATGAACAATTCCTGCAGCCCCTGCATTCCCGCAACAGCGTATCATTTGCGCAGATGACGGGAAGGATGGCCCTGTATATCAGGGGGATCTCCGGGCAGCACCTGGAACTCCTGCCTGCTCCTTTTTCTTATACCGATACCCGTACCGTGTATCTGCCTCA
>JAHEMX010000303.1 GCA_024643445.1 Desulfobulbaceae bacterium
TTTTTGATCTGCTCCATGGCCCCGGCAACACCCGTGGCAGCCTCTCCGCCAAGCCTTTTCAGGATCGTTGGGCGGGATTCAGGCAGTTTATCCTGTCCTTCCGGCGGAAGCGGAATAATCTTCTCCGGGTTAAGCACGTTGTCCGGATCGAGGGCGAGTTTGATAGACTGCTGGGTGTTCAGATCGTTGCCGGAGAAAATCATGTGCATGGCATCACGTTTCTCGTGCCCGACGCCGTGCTCTCCGGAAATGGTGCCGCCAAACTCGGCGCAGATCTCCATGATATCCCAGCCTGCCTTGTGCACCTGTTCGAGTTCCTTTGCGTTTCTTGAATCAAACATCAACAGCGGGTGCAGGTTGCCGTCTCCGGCGTGGAAAACGTTACCGACCCGACAGCCGAATTTGTCGGCGGTCTCCTTGACTCGTCTGAGGACTTCAGGCAGATCGGAACGGAGCACGCAGCCGTCGTTCACCAGGTAGTTGGGCGAGAGATTGCAGATCGCCCCGAAGGCGCCCCGCCGTCCCTTCCAGAGCAGGTCGCGCTCGGCCTGGTTCTTGGCGACGCGGACCTCGCGGCATTCGGTTGCCATGCATATCTCATTGACCTTGTCGGCCTGTTCCTTGAGACCGGTGCTCACCCCTTCCACCTCGATGATCAGTACCGCCGCGGCATCGATCGGGTAACCGCAGGAGCCGCCTTTTTCCACGGCCTGGATGATGGTATTGTCCATCATCTCCAGGGTCAGCGGCACAATGCCGGCCCGCATGATATCGGCCACGGTGCGTGCCGCATGGGAGATATCATCGTAAATTGCCAGCATGGTAATGACCGATTCGGTCTTCGGGGTGATGCGGACAGTGATCTCTGTTGCAATGCCGAGGCACCCTTCACTGCCGACGATCAGGCCGCGCAGATCATAGCCGGGCGGATCAAGGGCAGGACCGCCGATAGTGACGATCTCGCCATCGGCCATGACCAGTTTCACGCCAAGGATATGGTTCGAGGTAACGCCGTATTTCAGACAGCGCGGGCCGCCCGAATTCTCGCCGACGTTGCCGCCGATGGTGGAAACCTTCTGGCTCGCCGGATCGGGTGCGTAAAACATGCCCAGCGGCGCCACCGCTTCCTGCAGCTCGAGGTTTGTTACGCCGGTCTGTACCACCGCATACTTGCTGTCCGGCTGGATGTCCAGGATCTCGTTGAAGCGCGACAGGACAATGACCAGTCCTTCATGCCGGATAATGGTGCCGCCCGAGAGGTTGGTCGCGAAACCGCGCCCGACAGACGGGATGCCCGCCTTATGTGCTTCCTTGAGAATCAGGGAGACCTCTTCGGTCGTGCCGGGAAAGACGATCAGTCCAGGCCTGCCCGACACCAGTGACGCGTCGTAGGAATACAACTCGAGATCGGCTCCCGACATCCGCACATATTCCTTGCCGACAATCTCCTGCATTTTCTTCACGAAACTCTCTGTAATCATTCCGTTCCTCCTCATGCCACTTTTAGCAAATCAAAAATCCGGCAACATCCGTACTACCGGTGGTAATCCGGGCCGGTATCCACGTCTTGTCTCTATTCTTTGGTCCAGGACAGCGCCACGAACGCTCCTGTATCTCTTTGTTCGGCCTGTCCCCGAGCCTCTTTTTCCCTGGCAAGAACCGGAGCGTCTTCCTTGAGAAAGTGTATGGCGGTTCTTGCCCTGGCTACTGCCGGGGCCAGGCTGATCATCTCGTCGGGTGAGCGGAAGGTCATATTTGCAAAGAGTGTATGACCGTCCCTCGCCTTCAATATCCTGCGCTCGGCCCACGGGCCAAGGCTGTTTAATGTCGTCACGACCACGGTTCCTCCGGACCTGGTAACCCGGTCCAGCTCAAGCATTGCAGCACGTGCGTCTTCGACAAATTCCAGGGCCGTCATCGAGTAGACCTTGTCAAAGGACTGGTCCGCGAACGGCAAACTCGAGAGGTCTGCGGCGGCAGCATGAAAACGGCTTTCAGCATATTTCCGGAGGGCCGCGCGCAACATCGGCAGCGATATATCCAGGCCTATCACCCTGGTGCTGAAAGAAAGGATTTTCCCGGTAAAGACCCCGGTCCCGCAGCCGGCGTCAAGAATGCATTCCCCCGACCGGGGCTCGAGCATGTCGAGGAGCAGCCCGGTTTCATATTCCTGTACCAGCGCTCCGATGGGGGTTGAAAACCAGGCGTCGTACTGATCAGGCCAGTCGTCGAACAGCTCGCCTTCACGTTTCACACTGGTTTGCATCTTTTAATTTTCCGACAACAAATAGGAATTAGTCTTGGTATGAATGGCTGTCTGCTTCCGTCTCGTTCTCCTGTCAGGATGAAGAAACAGAGGAGATTTTACTCTGCAGCGTGGCGTCCTTGTCATGGCGCTCATCCACCTTCAATTCGATGATGATCCGCCGGGCGCCCTCGTCAAGCTGGGCCTGACGGATTCTGTTCACCAGGTCAAATAAACTTTGCATGTCAGGTACCTCTATGCCCGTCGACATGCCGCCGATCTGATAGGTGTAGCCGGATTCCTCGATGATCCTGACCCCTTTCTTGACGAATCGGCTCATGCTGACGCCTTCTCCAATCGGATATACTGACAGTTGCGCGAGTATCATGGACGACTCTCCCGGACTCCGGTAACGGGCAACCTGCCCGGCGACGGTATGGTCGCCGGGCAGGTGATCCTGCTTTCAAACAAATGGCAATCTACTTGGTTTTTGCTTCTGCCGCTTTGATTTCAGCCATGGTGCGAAGAATCTGCAGGGCATTTTCGTACACCGGCGTATCAACCATTTTTCCGAGGTAGGTTACCGCTGCAGTACCCTTGGCAATGCCCTCTTCCTCGAAGACCTTCTTGACACCTTCAGCCCATTCAACACTCTCGGCCGACGGGGTGTAAATCACGTGGGAAGGTTCAATCTGGCCCGGATGAATGAGCATCCTGCCTTCGTAACCCATCTGGCGTCCTTCCTTGGTGCTCTTCTCGAAACCTGCTTCGTCCTTGAAGGCAACAAACGGACAGTCAATGGCAACACAGCCGGCGGCACGGGCGGCAACAGCGGTATGATAACGTGCATAGAGCTGCTCAACGCCTTCCGAGGTCAGCGTGACACGCATGTCCTTGGTGTAATCGACGGCACCGAAGATCAGGGAGTTTACGCGGCGGCTGGCGGTGGCGGCCGGATAGGCGTTCATGCAGCCTTTTGCGGTTTCAATAAGCAGCTGGATGGCAACCGAACCGACTTTCATGCCGCGACGCTGCTCGAGTTCCTCGAGTTTCCAGTCGAGCCGCTTGACGTTCTCGGCGCTGCCGCATTTTGCCAGGCAGACACCGTCCAGACCCGGATGGACAATGGCCTCGAGGTCATCGTTGGTCATCTCGGTTTCCCAGTTGTTGACACGAACGTAAAAATAGGACGCAACCTGCTTTTTCCTGTCACCTTTCAGGTATTTCTGGATCATTTCGCGGCCCTTGACTTTTTCGGCCGGCGGTACTGAATCCTCAAGATCAAGGGTAAGCACATCGGCTGCGATGGTTGGTGCCTTGGCCACCATTTTCTCGTTATTGCTCGGTACATAAAAAACAGATCTCATTACAGGCATGGTAATTCCTCCTTTGTGGTTTAAACAGCAATAAGTTCTTTGATTTTTGGTGCAATTTCTTCTGGACTATCAACGACATAGGCACCAGCCTCGGTAAGGGCCTTCATCTTGCCCCGGGCGGTACCGCGTCCTTTTTCCACAATACTGCTGGCATGTGAAAATCTCATTCCTTCGGGGGCCCAGGCACCGGCGATAAAGACGACCAGCGGCTTGGTAAACTCCCCTTTGGCAACTGCCTCGGCCGCCTCTTCTTCAAGGGTGCCGCCAATTTCTCCGAAAATGGCCACGGCCTTGGTCTGGGCATCCTTCTCAAACTTTTTCAGGACATCGGCCATCGTCATACCCAGCACCGGCTCGGTACCGATATGCAGGGCGGTACTGATGCCAAGTCCGGCAACCTTCAAGGCCCAGGGAACGGTTCCCGACTGTCCGCCGGATCTCGAGATAACGCCGATCGGACCCGGTTCGAACAAGGTGTTGGCCCAGTCAACGCTGCCGCCGAGCCAGCCCACCACTGCTTTGCCCGGGCTGATCATGCCGAGGCTGCCGGGACCGAGCAATTGCACGTCGTTTTTCCGGGCATAAGAAACCATGTCGATGACATCATGGACCGGGATGCGCTCGACCGGTGAACAGACGAACTTGATGCCGGCGTCGATCGCCTCATAGACAGCACCGCGGAGGAGCGGGCCGGGGACAAAGGTCACCGCCGCATCAATCTGGCCCTGAGCCCTGATGGCCTCCTTGACCGTGTTGTATACCGGGATGCCGTGTACCTGCGTTCCGCCTTTGCCGGGGGTTACGCCAGCCACGACCTTGGTGCCGTAATCCTGCATATATTTAGTACGCAGGGAGCCTTCCCTCCCGGTGATACCCTGAACAACCACTGTGGTATTTTCATCCAATATTATAGCCATGTCTCCCCCTGCTCAATCTGTACCATGTTTTTTTCTGTAGGCATCCAATCCCTCGATGGGGGCCTCGATGGTAATCGCCGAATTACCCCTGAACCAGCAGGCATATTCACAAGCCATACACTCAGTACCTTTCCTGGTAATCTCATCCGGAGTCCCTTCGACAGCAGGCTTGCCATTTTTCAGGACCAGGATGCCCCGGGCGTAGGTCTTGCACGCCTCGACACAGGCGTGGGTCTCGCAGCCCTCGCACTTCTCTTCATCTATGATGATCTTGATCGTTTTCTCTGAAAATTCCATACGTATCTCCCTCTAGGCTGCAGCCTTGTCTTTGCGGTATTCATCAACCAGTGAGCGAACCCTGCCGCCGATAAAAGTGGCGTCGTACACATGCTCCCGGTCGTAGATCTCTACGCGTGCATTAAGGCCTGCAAGGCCTTTCTTGAGGATCTCCTGGGATTCCTTTTCCTTGTTGCCGCAGAGCAGCAGAACTACCGGGAAACCCGGACGTTTCGGCAACTCTTCCCTGAGCGCCTTGACGATACCATGGGCATGGTGCCACTGTTCCTGGTTGGCCATCATGAAGCCCGACAGGAAATAGCCCTCGATGCCCGGCTGGGACATGATCAGCTTCACCGTACGATAGACCTTTGAGGCC
>JAHEMX010000304.1 GCA_024643445.1 Desulfobulbaceae bacterium
GGATTTTCCGCTGCCGAAGTTGAAATGGCCCGGAATAACGGCTGGCTGACCGTCAGTCTTGGCAGACAGATACTTCGGGCGGAAACGGCAACCATTGCTGCGGTCGCGATAGTGCAGCATCTGCGGGGAGTAATGTAGATTTTTCAGCAGTGCAGGCCGGGTGGACTGCCTGGCGGGCAGATCCGTCCGGTTTCAGCGGCCGGATCAATTGATAATGGAGATAAAGGTGAATCGACAGTTGGAACATGGCATAGAGCGGACACTGGTTCCCGAGGATGAAGTCCGTGCGGTGGTCAAGCGGCTCGGTCGTGAGATTACGGACTATTATGCAGAGCAGAAAGATCTTGATTTGATCGTAATCGGTTTGCTGCGCGGCTCGTTTGTCTTTATGGCTGACCTGATCCGACAGATCGAACTGCCGCTTGTCGTCGATTTCATGACGGTGTCGAGTTACGGTGACGGAACGGTCAGCACCGGGGATGTCAAGGTCGTTATGGATCTTGATGAATCTATCTAGGGCAAGGATATTCTTATGATTGAGGATATCATCGATACCGGCAATACCTTCAACAAGGTCATCGCCCTGATCAAGCACCGGAACCCGCGTTCTCTGAAAATCTGCACCTTTCTGAGTAAGCCGTCGCGGAGGATTAAGGATGTGCCGATTGATTTTTGCGGCATGGAGATCCCGGATGAATTTGTCTGCGGCTATGGGCTTGATTTTTCCCAGAGGTACCGGAATCTGCCTTACATCGGGGTGCTTGGACCAGACGCAATGACGAAGTGATTCGCTCTACTTGCGGCCTTTGCTGGCTCCCATTCCGGCTATGGCCATCAGGATCCAGCCGAAGATGAAAAGCATGCCGCCGAGGGGAGTGACAAAACCGATATCAAGTGTCAGAAATGCCATAATATAGAGGCTTCCTGAAAAGAGAACGATCCCGCCCAGAAAACACCAGCCGGCGAGAACCATCCGGGGCTGGGGCGTACGCTTGGTTACAAGTGCCTGAGCGGTCAGGATAAGGGCAAGGGCATGGTACATCTGATAGCGGGTGGCTTTTTCAACCCACAACGACTGTACCTCGTCAAACATATCCGTATGTGCACCATAGGCACCCATGGCTACGGAAAGTCCGGCCAGCAGTGCCCCGGCCAGGAAAAACAGGCGGGCCATAAAAGGTATCCTCCAGCAGGGGGTTCATCGGTAATGATGCGATGAACCTCTTGTATTGTCAATACTATTAATAAACGGACAACGATCATGATGAGATATAAGGATTCGTCTCCGGTACTGGGAGAAGGGGTGTTTATTGCCGCCGGTGCCCAGGTTATCGGGGCTCTCTGTGTCGGCAAGGACAGCTCGATTTTTTACAATTCAGTCGTCAGGGCCGATGTAAATACGATTTCCATTGGTGAGGGAACCAACATCCAGGATAACTGCACCCTGCATGTGAACGCCGGACATCCCCTTGTCGTCGGCAACGGGGTTACCGCGGGACACAATGTCGTTCTGCATGGCTGTACCATTGAAGACAACGTGATGGTCGGTATGGGGGCAATTGTGCTGGATGGCGCCTTTGTAGCGCGAGACTGCATTGTTGCCGCCGGAAGCCTGGTGCCGCCGGGCAAAAAGTACCCTGCCGGCTCAATGATCATGGGCAGCCCCGCCGTCGTGAAACGGCCGCTGACGGAGCAGGAGATCCTCAGTATAGGAGCGACGGCCAGGCGTTACATCACGGTGAAGAACAACCATTTGGCTGAGCTGCAGAAAACCCGGGATAATGAGAGATGATGTCGGCGTAAACCCTATAAACGAATCTCTTACTTTACCCTGCGTACCTTCTAAAAAATCCATGGTATGCTACAAACAGATGGCTAAGTAAAAACACAGATAAACAAGACGCGGAAGTTTTTCAGGTGCGAAGGCATACAACAGGTATGTCGAGTGCCGTAAAAACTTCTACGACGTGGTAGATCGAAGTTTTTACGACGCCATCTAGCCGATCCAGTCGATAAGCGCCAGACTCAGCCAGGGGAAATAGGTAATCAGGCCCAGCGTGAGCAGGAGTAGACCCAAAAAGGGCAGGGTTGCCCGGTACAATTCGATAATGGGCCGTTTGAAACGGTAGGAGGCGAGGAACAGGTTCAGGCCGACCGGCGGGGTGCAATAGCCGATCTGCAGGTTGGTAAGAAAGATGATGCCGAGGTGCACCGGATGCACGTCATATCCGGCGGCAATGGGAAGGATCAGCGGAACCACCAGCACCAGTGCGGAAAAGATATCGAGGATCGACCCGACAATAAGCAGGAACAGGTTCAGCAGCAGCAGGAAGGTGTACTTGCTGTGGATATAGCCACTGATAAAGGCAAACAGCCGGTTCGGTACTTCCTGATCGATAAGGAAATTAGTCGAGGCCATCGAGGCGGCAAGAATCACCAGGATACCGCCAAACAGCATCATGGAGCGGCCCATGATTTTTGGGATCGCCGACAATTTTATATCCCGATAGACAAAGACCTCGACAACCAGCACATAGAGTGCTGTAACGGCGGCGGCTTCTCCGGCAACAAGAAAACCGCCGTATATGCCAATGATGATAATAAACGGCAGGGGAAGCTCCCACATCGTCTCTTTCAGGACCGGGCCGGCTTCACTGAGCGGAATTTTTTTGCTCCCGGCTATCGCTATACCGGAGCGGACTGCGTAGGCCGACAGCAGCAGGAGCATGAGAATGCCCGGTATAATACCGGCCAGGAAGAGGTGGTCGATCCGCGTCTCCGCCACAACACCGTAGAGGATAAGCGGCAGGCTTGGGGGAAACAGCAGTCCAAGACTTCCCGAGGAAGTGATGAGCCCCAGGGAAAAAGTGTCCGTGTAGCCGTCCTTGAGCAGTGCCGGCAAAAGCAGGCCGCCGAGGGCAAAGATGGTCACCCCTGAGGCACCGGTGAAAGCGGTGAAGACGGCGCAGACCAGGAGGGAAATGACGGCCAGTCCACCGGGAAGCCAGCCGAGCAGCAGCCGGGAGAGTTTCAGGATTCTGCCGGGAGCGCCGCTTTCGGAAAGCATGGTTCCGGCGAAGATAAAAAGCGGCAGTGAAATCAGCAGCGGTGTGTCGCCAAGCCTGGTCATTTCAATGATCACCACCGAGGGGTCTATGTCAACGGTGTGAAAAGAAATGAGTGCGAGGGCAGAGATGACAATGAAAAGCGGCGTACCAATGAGCGCGAAAATGATGGTAACGAGCTTTATCATTTTGCTATGACGGTGGAATCAGGGGAGAAAAGATGAATGATTGCCAGCAGGGTGGCAATGCCGAAATGGAAGGAGATCATCGCAAAAGCGATCGGAAAGATCAGGTTCCAGCCCCAGGACGGCAGCCCGAACAGGCCGCCGCTGCCAAATTCGATCTCGCTGTGGATGAATAGCAGGGTTGCCCGAAGCAGAAATAAAGAAACGACCGTAGAAAACGTGCAGGTCAGGACCCTGATCCCGTCTTTGACCCGGTCACTGAGCAGGTAGCCGATAACATCGAGGGAAATATGTCCATCTCTGGCCGTTGCCAGGACGGCCCCTAACAGTCCGCTCCATAGTACCAGGTATCTCAACAGGGGATCGATCCAGATAATCCCGCCGGAGGTAAACCAGCGCAGTGCAATCTGGTAGCAGGCGAGCAGGATCATGACGACCAGAAACAGCGACAGCAGCATTTCTTCGAACCGGGCGATACCTTTCATGACCTGCCGGAAGGAGCGCCCGGGAGTATGCTTGTCAGTTTGCTGCATTTTTGTTTTTCAGGCGATACGTGGTGAGAGCTTGCGTAAGCGCTTCGTAGATTTCCCGGGAGAAGGCAGAGCCGGTAAGCTGTTTGATGGTGCTGTCACGATGTCCTTCAAGCACGGCGATAACATCGTCGCTGGCAGCTGCAAAGGTGACTCCCTGTTCTGCCAGTACCTTCCGGGACTCTTCGTTTGATTGCCGGGTTTTTTTTATCAAATCGGAAAAATGGGTTTTTGCCGCCGCGCTGATTATCTGCTGCTGATCCTCCGTGAGTTTTTCAAAGGCTTTCTGGCTGAGCAGAAAAACACCATAGGCATAGCCATACGGTGTGTCGGTGACAAAGGGTGCCTTGGTATACCACTGCAGGACAATGGAGCCGTACAGGGAGTTGAAGGCGGTATCCACCAGGCCGGTCTGCAGCGATGATAATACATCGGGAATGGTCAGGGGTATCGGGCTGATATTCATGCTTTCAAGAAAGGTCGAGGTGAGTGGATCGTTGGCAGGCGCCCATGTCTTTGCCTGCTGAAGATCCCCGATGGTGAGCCTCGTCCGGTTGGAAAAGGTATAGACGAATCCCACTTCCGTCCTGGCGACGAATTGAAGTCCCTGTTCACTGAAACGTTTTGCAAAAAGCGGTTGCAGCTGGTCGCTGACATAATCTATCTCGTCATATGAGCGAAACAAGAAAGGTATGGCCAAGACCCTGAAATCAGGTATAATATCTGCTATTCCGGTCATGGTGAAACCACCGCCATGCAGTTGACCGGCTATCATTTTGCGATACATCGCCCGATCGTCTCCCATGATGCCGCCGGGATAGATCCGAAAGCCGACCTCGCCTCCCGTTTTATCACTGACCTCGTTGGCAAATTCCTTGAAAGAATCGACCCAGACCGACCCCTCCGGAGCAAGGCTGGCAATTTTGAAAAGATGGCCCGGTTTCGCCTGGATGTCCACCGGTGAAAAAATCGAAAACAGCAGAACAATAATGATCAGGGGGGCTATTCGCATCACGGTTTTCTCCTCAATCTGAGAAAAATCATCTGACAGCAGCGTACTCGGTAAAACACCTTTATGCCATACTCTATCAGTCTCTTTTCGAGTGCACAATCCTTTCACCTTACTGATTCTGCTCAGTCTCCGAAAAAATTTTCTTCAAGCAGCAAGCCTGCCTTGCGTTTGGCGATCTCGTTGGTGAGTCTTTCGGCCGGAGCATGGTCAAGCTCAAAGGCGACGACCTCATGCAAAAGAGCATCATGCAATTGCTTGTTGAACGTCATACGGGCATAGGTTTCCGCATAACTGGTCTGGACAATCAGGCGGGATCTGCCGGATAGCTCGAGTGCCCGCTCGAAATGGAAACGGCTGCGATCGGGGTTGCCGCCGATCATCTCCGGCTT
>JAHEMX010000305.1 GCA_024643445.1 Desulfobulbaceae bacterium
TCCTGAAATCGCTTTATGAAGAACAGATCGAGGCAGAACTGAAGCACAATATGAACGAATATCAGACCGATTACCCCGATGCCTACGATTATATCAAGCAATATACCCGGGACTCGGCGGTCTCCGAATATCTGGAAATGATCCGGGAGGTCAGGCAGACCACCGATATACCGATCATTGCCAGCCTCAACTGTGTTACCTCTGCAGAATGGACTGCCTTTGCCAAGCGCATTGAGAAGGCAGGAGCCGATGCACTGGAAATTAATATCAGCCTGCTGCCGAGCGATCCGCGAAAGTCCTGCAGTGATTACGAAAAGATTTATTTCGATGTGCTTGCCAAAGTGACGAATGGTCTTTCTATCCCCGTATCACTGAAAATGAGCAGTTACTCTTCTTCTCTGGCAAATCTTGTTTCGCGTCTGTGCTGGACCGGCAAGGTAAAAGGATTCGTGCTGTTTAACCGTTATTACCGTCCCGACATCGACATCGACAGGATGGAACTCACCTCTGCCGGTGTCTTCAGTGAGCCCGGCGAAATAAGCACCCCGCTGCGCTGGATAGCCCTGCTTTCAGGTATGGTTGATTGCGATCTGGCTGGTTCCACCGGTGTGCATGACAGCGAGGGGGCGATAAAGATGCTTCTGGCCGGCGCCTCGGCGGTTCAGGTCGTTTCCTCTCTTTATAAAGGGGGCGCGGGGCATGCCACGGAAATTATTGCCGGCATCCGAACCTGGATGGAAAAGAATTCATTCAGCAGCCTGGACCAGTTCAGGGGACGTCTCAGCTATAAACTGGGCGATGACCAGTCTGCTTTTGAACGAATCCAGTTCATGAAGCATTATGCAGGAATTTCATAATCAATCCGGGGACAGCAGGTGGCAAAGACCAGCACCGGACGGCTTATTGCGAAAAAATGTTGTGCAAGAGATGTGCTGCTGACATTTTTAACCAGGACATTAAACCAGAGAGCTTAAACAGCAAGTGACATGGCACCTACTCTTACATTTCCAAAAGGCGGAGTACATCCGCCTGAATCGAAAAAATTGACGGAGAAACTGCTGGTCGAGGTCATGCCTCTGCCGGCGGAACTGGAAATTATCCTCGGGCAGCATATCGGTGCCCCCTGCACCCCGACGGTAGGCAAGCGCGCCGAGGTCAGGGAAGGCGATCTCGTAGCCGAGGTGAAAAAAGGTCTGGGTGTGCCCCTGCACGCCCCGGCGGCCGGTACCGTCAAGGCAATCGGCAAGTCCTCACATCCGATACGGGTCAGTGCTCCTTCCATTACCCTGACCGTCAACCGGGACGCTCCCCCGCGTGAATGGGGCGTGGCAGACTGGCACCACCTCGATGGTCAGGCCCTGCTGAAAAAGGTGCACGACGGCGGGTTGGTCGGTATCGGTGGTGCCGGGTTCCCGACCCACGTCAAACTCAAGCCGCCGGCTGACAACCCGGTTGATACCCTGCTCCTTAACGGAGCCGAATGCGAACCCTATATCACCGCCGATCACCGGGTCATGCTTGAACATTCGGCTGAAGTCGTCGAGGGTGCCAGGATATTGCTCAAGATTTTAGGCATTTCTGAGTGTTATATCGGTATCGAGAATAATAAGCCGGATGCCATCCGCAGCATGACCGAAGCCGCACAGGCAGCCTCGGGCGCTGATTGCCGGATTCAGGTTATGACCCTTGAAGTCAAGTACCCGCAGGGATCGGAGAAACAGCTCATCGAAGCCATAACCGGCAGAAGGGTTCCCGCCATGGCACTGCCGTCCTCTGTCGGTGTTGTTGTGCATAACGTGTCGACAACCAAGGCTGTCCGCGATGCAGTGGTACTCGACAAACCCCTGATCGAGAAGGTGGTAACCGTATCCGGCAGGGGAATCAACCGGCCGACCAACCTGCTCGTCAAGGTGGGCACAAAACTCAGTGATATCGTCGAGCATTGCGGGGGAACCAGGCCGGAACTTGCCCGGGTCGTGATGGGCGGGCCGATGATGGGCTTTGCCGTCTCCTCGCTTGCCATACCGGTAACAAAAACAACATCTTCGATTCTGTTTCTGTCCGATGATGAGCTTGATACCAGGCCACTGTCAGCCTGTATCCGCTGCGGCTGGTGTCTCGAAGCCTGCCCGATGGGACTTGAGCCCAAGGAAATCGGTATCTATGTCGAGGCCCACCGGGCCGAAGACACCGGACAGTTCGGCGTTTTTGAATGTTTTGAGTGCGGAAGCTGTGCCTATGTCTGTCCGGCAAAGCGTCCGCTCGTACAGTTTATCCGTCTGGCCAAAATGAAAGCGAAGCGCTGAGGCCGGAAGGGTTACTATTAACCAAGGTTGCAAGGAGTATCGTCATCGAACCGAAAGTAACTGAAAACCAGCCGTCGGCCTCTGCGGCGATGTGGAATGTCTCCGTTTCTCCACATGTCCGGAGTTCCGAGTCGGTTGAAAAGATTATGTGGACAGTGGTGGCCTGTCTGGTACCGCCGCTTCTCCTGTCGGTCTTTGTGTTCGGCATACAGGTCTTGCTGATTACCGCTGTATCGGTGCTCAGCTGTATGGCCGTCGAGGCCGTCAGCCAGAAGGCTTTGGGACGGCCGATTTCAGTCAGGGACGGAAGCGCCGCGCTTACCGGGATACTGCTGGCCTTTGTCATACCGCCCGGCGTGTCGTTTCTGATCCCTGCACTTGGCGCCGTAATGGCGATCTATATCGGTAAGCATCTGCTCGGAGGACTTGGTTATAATATCTTTAATCCTGCCCTGCTCGGCCGATCCTTCCTGCTTGCAACCTTTCCGGTAGCGATGACCTCGGCCTGGCTGCCGCCGATGACGGATGGGGGGCTTTTCGCCTATTTTGCCGCCGGTATCGATGGTGTTTCAACCGCAACACCGCTTGCGGTCATGAAAGAACAGGGTATGGAAGCCTTCCGGCAGATGTTTGGCGCACCTTCTGAGATCTACGGCTCTTTTTTCCTTGGCCTGCGCCCCGGCTGCATTGGTGAAACGTCAGGTCTGCTGATTGTTCTCGGCGGGCTGTACCTGATGTATCGCCGTTATATCACCTGGCATATCCCGGTTTCTCTGCTTGGCACGATTGCCCTGCTGAGTTGGCTGTTCGGCGGAGAGTCCCTGTTCGGCGGCGATCCGCTGCTCGCCGTTTTAACGGGAGGTGCGCTGCTTGGGGCCTTTTACATGGCCACCGATTATGTGACCTCGCCGAGCGGAAAAACGGCCCAGCTTGTCTACGGGGCCGGCATCGGTGCCCTGACCGTTCTGATACGGCTGAAAGGCGGTTACCCGGAAGGTATCTGTTATGCTATCCTGTTGATGAATCCCCTGAGTTCCGTGCTCGACGGCTGGTTCAAGCCAAAACGTTTTGCACCGCCGGTAGGAGGTGAGAAATGAAAATGATCCTCACCATCATAGTACGTCTCACCGTTTCCTGTCTGATTGCCGGTACGATCATGGGAGCAACCTTCGTTTTCACGAACAAGGCAAAAAAGGCCAATGAATTTGCCCGTGAAGAGAAGGTCGTTTATGCCCTGCTCGGCTATTCCAAAACAAATCCTATCCCCGAGTCCACCGGGATGCATGAAATTTTCCGCTACGTGGTCAGCGATGGGGTAGCACCATCAATAGGCTACCTGGTGCCGGTTGGCACCCATGGGCATGACGGCGGGTTTTCTTTTGTAAGGATTGATCTGGACGGTGCCTATCTGGACAGCGCACCGGTTTCCCTGTCTGAAGAGAAGGTCAGGAATCCCGCTGACCGGGCTGCGGCGATAGCTGCCGCGATTGGTACCGGTAAAGAGATACGCTTTACCGACCAGACCATTGTTGTTACCGATCACGGGAAACGCACGGCCTACCTGCTGTCCGGGAAATTTCCCGGTTTCAAGACGCATATCGCCATCATCCTGGCACTCGATCCTGATTACTCGATTATCGGTTTTGAAGTCATGGAGCACGAGGAGGATCCGGGCCTCGGGGCTGAGATCGTGCAGGATTATTTCAAAAACCAGTTCAAGTACAAACCATTTGAGAAGATCAAGACGCTGAAAGTGGTCAAGGCGCCTTTGCCCGGCGATTATTTTGATGCCCTGGAAGGCAGGATTGATAAGGCTGCGGCAATCGATCTGATGAAGAAGAATCGCGATCAGGATATCTACGCCCTGACCGGGGCGACGATATCCTCCACGGCAGTCAGTATCGGTATCAAAGGGATGTCCAAAAAATTTGCCTATCGTCTGGATATTCTGGACAAGGTGCTGCAGGAGCAGCAGATAGCGGTACCTTTTTAACTCTTAGTGAGGAAAGAGACGTGGCCAACCAAAAGTCAAACTTCCAACTCGTCGCCAACGGAATTCTTAAAGAGAATCCGATTTTTAAGCTGGCGCTCTCCATGTGCCCCGCCGTCGGTATTTCGACAACGGTGATGAATGGCGTCATGCTCGGTACCGCCGTACTCTTCGTGCAGGTGTTTTCGAGCGTGACGATATCACTGCTCAAGAACTTCATCCATCCCCGGATCCGGATTCCAACCTATACCCTGACAATCGCTACCTGGGTCACGGTAATCGACCTGAGCCTGGCGGCGTATTTCCCGGCCGCCTATGCGCAGATGGGTATTTTCGTGAAAATCATCGTGGCCTTCGCCATCATCACCATGCGCCTCGAGATGTTCGCCTGCAAGGAACCGGTTACCGCGTCATTCTGGGATGGGATTGGCATGGGACTTGGTTTTCTGGTGGGCATGGTCTGCATCGGGTTCGTCCGTGAACTGCTCGGTTCCGGAGCGATTCTCGGTCATGACGTGCTCGGTTTCAAACCCCTGCTGTTTTTTATCCTGCCCAGTGCCGGTTTTTTTGTGGTCGGCATCATGATGGGCTTTTTCAACTGGATAGAAGCCTATTACACCAAACGCAAAAGAGGTGAAGCATGAACCGGACACGCTGTCTTCGCTTTTTCGTCCTCGCCTTTCTGGTTCTCGGATTTTCAGCGGCTGGTCACGCAGCCGGATTGATCAGCGGTACCGATTTCGCGGGCGATAACCAGATTATCGTCTCGTTCAGCACCCCGGTCGATAAGGGTGCTGCTGCAGATGCTGCCCGTTATATCGTCTTCGAGGAGTCTGATCCCGACATCCGTTTGACCATCACCTCCGTGGCTCTGTCGGCCG
>JAHEMX010000005.1 GCA_024643445.1 Desulfobulbaceae bacterium
TGGCCGAACGCTTTTGTCAGAGGCAATTGAAATGACCAGGCAATTACGTATCAAGACTTTGGTTTCTTACATTTTCTCGCATAATATTGCGAGTATCAGACTGTTCACCTCCTTTGCCTTTGAGGAATGGGGAAAACTTCCAGACATAGCAGAGATGGATGGCAAGGAATACAGCCTTTCAATACTCGGAAAAAGAGTAAACAGATAAAATACCGAATCAGTAATTCCATATAATCCGTGCAGTCACTCAGGCGCTTCAAACAGAGGTCTGAGTCTATTCAGAAAAGAAAACGACCGTCTACTTGCATTCACCACTGCTCAATAATGCCTAAAAATCTGGCGAAGGTACCACTAGATTGTCAGGTTTTTTGTAATGATTCGTTAGCGTTGGTAATTCTTTAGCAAAAGCGATGATACTTTAAAAAAAATACGGTGACAGCTTTTCCGGATAACCAACTGTTATCGTAATCTATTTACCTATGCGAGTACTACATCTGTCTATAATACTACGTATATATACCTATTTACATCGTCGCTATCCAAGAGTAACAATAAATAAGAGGGTACAATGAGGTGACATGATCTCATGGAGGGGGAAGATGGATCATCATTCAAAAAGGAACAAGGGATTACCCGGTGGTCTTCTGCTGCAGGGTGAAACCGGGACGGCAAAAGGATCGGAGATCGCGTGCGCGGCTGGCTTCGATTTCCGGGGTAACGATTCCGCCCGCCGATCCTTTCAAATCCAGAAAAGCCCTTATATCATAGCAAAGGCCTACTCGGAGCCACTTGGCATGGACCTGGTGGAGCAGATACTTCTGCAGCGGAACTTCATCATAGACTGAAGCCGTTAATCGTTTCCTGCTGCTCGGGCTGTCTCTGTTTCCAAGGTCGCCGCCTGTCACACCTGAAGGGTTCGCCCTTCGACTGAGTAAATCACGATCACAACAAAAAGAAAAGGCGCCGGCAAAGAACCGGCGCCTTTTCTTTTTGCAAAGCGTTACAAACTAGGCAAAAGTGTGACACCTGGCACAATCATAGCCTTTCTCGAGATGTTTCTTGTGCCCTTCGTCCTGTCTCCAGGGTTTTGTTTCATGGCATGAACCGCAAAGCTGGCTTTGCGGTTTTATGAAGCCGGTCGGTTCTCCTGAATGGCAGCTGGTGCAGGAAACATTGTCTGCCCGATGGCTCGAATGCATTGTCTCCCATTGCAGACTTTTTTGCTCATGGCAGAGCGTGCACGATGCCACTGACGAGGCGATGTCATGATAGCCCAGTGCCCCAAAGGGAAGCATGCCGGTGCCATCAGGGGTCATGCCTGAACCGTCATGGCATTCCACGCAAGTCGGGGCCTTGCTCGCTGGTTCCACACCGTGCGTTATAAGCATTTCCGCATCAGCCTCAACGATACGGTAACTACCGCTCATGCCCTGCTCTTTCATGCCCTCCTCAACCGCACGATTGAAATCGCCGGTCATGAACATCCACATGATTGCGGGCGGCACGATCGTGCCACTTTCATCATGCAGGGCAATATTGGTTGAATGCCGCTTTATCGGCACAATGGAAGATTTGCCGTCAAAAGGCGAGCCATGAGCTTTTGCCATCGCATAGACGCCTCTCTCATCAGGTTCAATCGTCTCACCGATATTATAGACGTAGGATGTACCGTCAAACCAGACATATTCAGGTTTGACGTTGCTCTGCTTGATCTCTTCGCCGACAAAACCGCCCTGGCCGGAACAAAATGCCGGATTCCATACGGGAGAGAACCAATCCCGTGACATTTCTGTTGCACCGCCTTTGGCGAATTCACGAATATGACACACCTGGCATCCCACCTGGCCCTGTGCATGACGATTCAACGTACTGCTTTCGTGCGGAGCTTCCTGGTGGCAGGCCTGGCAGGTAGGCCTGTCGGCCTCCGTCTGGCGTAGATCAATGCCGCGACCGCTGATTTTATGATTCAGTGCCGAGTGGCAGTTCACGCAGCCGATATTTGCACCTTCACTGGACAGATGCACATCTTCATTGACTGACGCGTGGCTGGAATTCAACCCCATGTCGCCCCGTTTTGTCCAGTCGCCGCCTCCGGCCTTGGCATGGCAGCGCAGGCAGGATGCACTGGTCGGCAGATGGACTGTTCTTGCCACATTCACCATGGAAGTGCCGGCCGGCATCTTGGCATAATCAGGTACCGTGGTGTAATTGCCTTCGGCGTCAACCCGCCCGAACACATAGGTTTTCTCCTCTCCATAA
Source organism: Desulfobulbaceae bacterium (assembly GCA_024643445.1). Lineage (GTDB taxonomy): Bacteria > Desulfobacterota > Desulfobulbia > Desulfobulbales > Desulfocapsaceae > Ww85. Next base: position 2,260 of record JAHEMX010000005.1, read on the forward strand.
ATATCGGTCACCGTCTCGGTATTTTCAGGATCGGAGACAAATGTTCTCTGGTAGGTATCGCTATGACACATCAGGCAGTCAACGTCAGTTGCTTCAGGGGGATGCGGCGCATTTCCGTCGGCACGTACATGGCAGGAAAAACAAGCCCCTTTGGATGACATGGCATAGGTGCAGAAGGTATTGATCCCGCCGACGGCCTTACCCAGTCGCTCACCGTTCGTGTTCGTCAGATTCGGGGTTGGTCCGGACCACTGCATGTGCAGGCTGTTCAGCATTTCTCCCGCCTCCTGTTCATGGCAGGTTATGCAGGTTGCCGGTCCGTCATAGCGGGTGATGGTGTTATGCGCCGCGATGGGGCCGTCAATATAGCCGCCGTCGGGCGGATCAACGTCCGGCGGATCGATGTCCGGCGCCGCCGATACCGTGAAACGTATCGTCTCATTGACCCGTTCAGAGCGATCCCTTAATTCACATTTGGCTATCCAGGAACCGTCGGCCTGGTCGGCGGGAATCTGAAATTCATAGGATGCGGTGTTACCGTCGATACTCATTGACTCGCGCACAATACGCTCGTCGACCCCATTCCTGATTTCAATCCTTGCCGACCTCAGCGGAAGCTTCCATTCTCCGTTGCCGATGCAATCGATGTGCAGCGCGCCTCCCAGATAGGGATTTTCGGGATTTAGTTCAGTAATGATGGTCCTGTCTGCGCCAGAACTTTCAGTGGCCATGATCAGAACCAGACCTGCTAGCATAACAAATTTTCTCATACTACCTCCTCTAGGTTTGAATGAATTGGTTCAGTACTTAATGAAATTATTCAACACTTCGAATTTGCTCACCGTTTATGCAACAACCATACCACATTGTAGGAAACTATAATTAAGCAGGTTCATCCGCTCTACCCTGCGCCAAATCCGGGTGATGAGGTAAAGCGGGAAGGTAACTCGGCCGACTGGCAGGTGATGACCGTGAGTCACGCGGCACGGTCTGCGCTTACTCCCGGAAATACCGGAAAGCGTTGAATTGCCTTGTGCACAGCAGCGGCACGGTTTTAGAAGACGGTAACGTACGTGAACCGATCACGAGGGTTGTTCTGCAGAACTGTTGCTGATGAGAGACAACGTCGAACACTAGGAGCCTGTCGGATTATGCCCTTTTCCCCCATCTATGCGTTATTTTCTGAAAATCAATGCTCGCAATATTAGGTATATGGCTCCGCTTGATTTTCTTAAAATGTCTCGATCTGAGAAAAAATTGCTATAATCCGACAGGCTCCTAGGCAAAGCGGTAAATTTGAGCCCCATCTTCACCCGGTCACGGCAGCGGCGACCCGGCATACGGAAACCGTGTTGCCAATCAGCGACAACCTTATTTCCGAATCCTCGATTGTTTGTAAGGCTGTGTCACAGGCGTCCTAACAAGCACACTTTTTCCCGTTCAGGATCAATCCGGGTTGCATCGGACGATATGGCCGCAAGAAGGCACCAGTTGCCGGGTCCCTTTCCGAAATACGCCGTTGAAGCTGATGGAGCGAGACATTCTAAGTCACCCGCTTCAGGTCACCGCGCCCACCGTAAACGATGGTTTCCCCCAGCGCTCCCCCGGTCCGGACCAGATCGATTAGATTCTTTCAGTGCCGAGATATTTCTATAAACAATATCTGTTACTTGCAAGGAACCTCCGCTTCCTGCCGCCGGTCTCGTTCCCGTGATATCGGAATGTCATGCTTAGAGTCCCGACGAACATATCGTTGAGGCAAGTGTATCATCCTGGCGGGTCTGTCCAGGTTGTGCCTCGCTGTCCAGAATTTCCCTTTACGCATCGATTGAATTTGTCTTATACTATCAACAGCTTTCAGATGGAGGGGACACTAGCATGATGATTGCCTGAGGTAGATGAAGACAGCTTTCACCGGATTTATCAGGTGTTTCGGTCTTACCGTGATCCCTGTGTTGTAAGCTGAGAATTGATCGTCAGGATCCGCTGCTCGCGATGCCGTGGGGCAAAAAGATTCGGGTGGTGTTCCAGAATTGCAGACGTGGATTTTGCGCCTAACAGGCACGATCAGGACTCGTGGGCCTTTACTTTTACGCGGATCGTCTCTATTTTCAAACCACTTGCAATTCTATCGCCTGAAGGCTGATACGCTGCCATAGGAGATGGCGATGGCTGATTTTTATTTATCTGCATCGGAGGGTAGAGAACATGGCCAGACCGATTCGACCAGGTACGCGGGTAGTGTGCACCGTCCTATTCCTGTTCCTTCTCGTTAGTTTTGCCCGTGCCGGAGAGAGCGACTACTACAAAAGAACGCTGGAGGGCTACGAGGTCCCCGAGGTGACCTTGCTCACCCAGGAAGGAAAAGAGATAGATCTTTCCACCTATCTTGATCCGGAAAAGCTGATCGTACTGGATTTTATCTTTGCAACATGCACAACGATCTGTCCGGTGCTTTCGATCAGCTTCGCCAATCTGCAGAAACAACTGGGCGAGTCTGCCAGTCGCGTGCAGCTCGTTTCAATCACCATTGATCCGGACAACGACACCCCGGCACTGCTGAAAGAACATCTCCAGAAGTATGGCGCACGACCTGGCTGGGACGCCTTGACCGGCAAACGCGATTCGATCATCGAGGTGATGAAGGCCTTCGACAGCTATGTTTCCAACAAGATGGATCACTACCCGCTAACCCTGCTCCGGGCTCCAGGACAGAAACAGTGGGTCAGGCTGTACGGCCTGCTGAGCGCCTCCGACCTGAAAAAGGAGTGCGAACAATTGCTGCAAAAATGATGACCTAACCGAGAGATCAAAAGCGATGCACCGACTGAAACTCACTTCCTGCCTGATCTTTTTCCTGTTTATCTGTCTCCCGCATCCGCTCGTCCAGGCAGTAGAGCCTCCCGACGGCTATACGCACGACGAAGCGATGCGCCTGGGCGAACAGATGTACAGGAACGGTATCCTGCCCTCCGGTAACCCCATGCAGGCGCTGGTCATGGGTGATATTCCTTTTGACGGGCGGATGTTCACCTGCGACGATTGCCACCAGAGAAGCGGTCTCGGCACCGAAGAAGGATCGGTCATCACCTGGCCGACCAACGGCAAAATGCTGCTGTTGCCTCGAAAGAGAACGGGTGCTTTCCGGCAGCCGACAAGCGATGCGGAAAAACAGAACGCCCGGCGAACGCTTCCGCCCTATTTCCAGGTGGAGGATGAACGGCCCCCGTATGACGAAAGGAGCCTGGCCAATGCGCTTAGGGTGGGAAAGGATTCCGGCGGCCGCAGTCTTGACCCCATCATGCCGAAGTACCGCCTGAGCAACAGCAGCATGGCGATCCTGACCTATTATCTGATGCACCTCTCCGTTGATTTCGCACCGGGGGTGGATGACGAGGTTCTGCACTTCGCCACCGTTATCGCCGGCGATGTCCCCGAAGAGAAAAAAACAGCGATGCTGTCCGTGCTGCAGACCCATATCGACAATCACAACTCCCAGGGCCGACATGAAAGCAGACGGGCAGCCTCCGGACCGTTCTTCAAGAGCGAGGCACACCAGGCGTACCGCAAACTGAAATTGCATGTCTGGGAGCTGACGGGGACCGAGGAGACCTGGCACGAACAGTTGGAAGGCTACTACCGCGACCAGCCCGTCTTCGCGCTTCTCGGAGGCATATCCGAAGGTCCTTGGCAGAAGATACATGGCTTCAGCGAAAAAAACAGGATTCCTTGCATCCTGCCCATCACCGATCAGCCGGTACTGTCCGACACGGACTGGTATACCCTCTATTTCTCCAAGGGGGTGAGCCTGGAAGGCGAGACCGCCGCCAAATATGTCCGCGCCGGGCTTTCCATGAAGGGAACGATCATGGCGAGGCAGATCTACCGCCGGGGCAACACAAAGGCCGCCGCGCTCGCAGAAGGGTTTTCAACCGCCTGGAAGAGTATAGCAGGTCAGGAGGTGCAGCAACTGGTGCTCGGGGAAGACGATGAGCTCTCAGACCAGGCGCTGAACGACCTTCTCGATAGCCCGGAACCCGTCGTTCTGCTCGCCTGGCTTGACAGCACTGACAAGGAGGCCTTCAAGATTCTGGGCCGGCATGGCGGCCGGGCGGCGATGGTGTTCGCTTCATCCACCATGCTGAACAATGACTTCTCGGCGATTCCCGATGCATTGAAGGAAAACCTCCTGGTGACCTATCCCCACAGCCTGCCCAGCGAGGACCAGAAAAGTCGTTTCGCCGTCGAGCAGTGGCTTCGGGCCCGGAAAATTCCTGCTGGGGATTTCGACATCCAGGCAAAGATGTATTTTCTAGGCTGGATGCTGTCAGGCGGTATAAAAAGCATGCGCAGTGAATTCTACCGGGATTACTTCCTTGAAGGGTTTGACATGATGATTGACCAGGACTATGCCATTGCCGTCTATCCGCGTCTCACCTTCGGTCCTGGACAACGCTACAGTTCCAAGGGGTGCTACATCGTCAGACTGTCCAGCGGGAGTAACCCGGAACTCATCCCGGTCAGCGACTGGGTGATCTATTGAGCCGTCCTGGTAGCGGCAAACAGCCGGTTGCCGGCAGGTCCAAGGAATAACGTATCAACGCCTGTTCCGATCGCCGTTCCCGGGGAAGGGGCAGGCCGTTAATGAGAAGGGAACGATGGCAAGAAGCAAACTATTCATAGCGTTCATTGTTCTTGAAGTTATTCTGCTTTTCGGCGCATACCTGCATGGGAATAGCCTGCAGATCTCCCGCCGAACAGACGACCTGGAAGCGAAACGAGCCCTGGTGAGCCGCCTCGGGCTGACCGACCTGGCGATCTGGACGGAGGCGAGGTATACGAGACACCCCTCACAGGCAGATTTCTTTTCCGCTTTTCAGGATTATCCCGGCTCACCGGATCATTTCCCGGCAGGTTCGCTCATTTCACCGATGCAGGTTTACCCGGAAGGCATGGAATGACAAAACATCTGAAAATAATCGACTACGCCATCACCTCACTGCTCAGGCGCAGGTACAAGTCCTTTGCAATTCTGGCAGCCTACTCCCTCACCGTGACAACGCTGGCTTCGGTTCTTTTTTTGACCCATGCGCTGCGGACTGAGACGGACTACATCATGCAGGGTGTTCCCGATTTGATCGTCCAGCGGACGATTGCCGGCCGTCATGAGCTAATCCCCGTCGACTACGCAGAGAAGATCGGGGCCATTCCGGGCGTCAGCGGCATCAGGCCCCGCTACTGGGGATATTATTACGACGGACTCACCGAGGCCAACTACACCCTGCTGGGTTCTGGCGGTGAGCCGGCGCCCCTGCAGATGCTCACCGGCAGGCTGCCGGTCAATCCGGGTGAAAGTGCGGTTGGCGCAGGTGTAGCCGCTCTCAGGGGTTCCGCCGTCTCCGGCGAGTTGATACTGGTGAACAGCAGGAATATCGGCGTTCTTTTTCAAGTGACCGGCCTGTTTCGCAGCGAATCGAATCTGCTGACCAACGACCTGGTGGTTCTTACCGACCGTGACATTGTCGATTTCTTCGGATTTCCACCGGGCGAAGCAACCGATTTTGCCGTTTCCATCCCCCAGAGCAGCGAGATACAGACCATAGCGGCAAAGATAAAACAGCTCTATCCCGATACCAGGCCGATCACCAAGAGAGAGTTGACCAGGACCTACGACATGGTCTTTGGCTGGCGAAGCGGCATGATGCTCACCGTCTTCTGCGCGGCAATCATTGCCTTCTGCATCATGGCCTGGGACAAGGCTACCGGACTCAGCGCCGATGAAAAGCTGGAAATCGGCATCCTCAAGGCCATCGGCTGGGACACCGCCGACGTACTCGCCCTGAAATTCTGGGAGGGTCTGATTATCTCCCTGACCGCTTTCCTGAGCGGCATGATACTCGCCTACGTGCATGTCTTTTTTTTCAACGGCTTTGTCCTTGCCGCGGTTATCAAAGGCTGGTCCGTTCTTTTTCCGACCTTTCGCCTGACGCCTGCCTTCAACCTCTTTTACGTGTTGATCATGGGTTTTTTCACGGTCGTTCCGTATGTGGCCAGTACGGTCATACCGACCTGGAGAGCGGCAATCACCGATCCTGATTCGGTGATGAGGGGGTAGCTAATTGGCTCTGATTGAAGTTGAAAAGGTCTCCAAGGTCCATAACCCCGGACTGGCGGATGAAATGAAAGCCCTCGACGGGGTTTCCCTGTCCATCGAACGCGGCGATGTTGCAGTTTTGACCGGCCCAAGCGGCTCGGGCAAAACCTCTCTGATCAGCCTCATCGGCTGCATGGCGCGTCCCACGGAGGGGAAGATACGTGTTGACGGCAAGGATGTTGTCAAGCTGCCGGAACGCTTTCTCACCGACATACGCCGGCGGCGGTTCGGCTTTATCTTCCAGCAATTTCATCTCATCCGGGAACTGACCGTGCTCGAGAATGTCCTGCTGCCGCTTTATCCCCTGGAAACGAGTTTCAGAACGATGAAGGATACGGCCTTGGCGATACTGCATAAACTCAGGATCGATGGCAAAAAATCGCTGAAGATAAAGAATCTGTCCGGTGGAGAGCAGCAGCGGGTCGCCATCGCCAGGGCACTCGTCAACGAGCCGCAGATAATTGTTGCCGATGAACCGACCGCCCATCTGGACAGCAGGCTGGCGCAGGAATTTATGGACATCCTGAAGCTCTGCAATCAGGAGGGCAAAACCATTATTATCGCCACCCACGATCCCTTTATTCAAACGAACCCTCTCGTCAGCAAGACGATTGCCATGCGGGACGGACGGCTAGAGAGCATGAAAAAGAAATGATTCTTCACCCCGGGGTCCTCGCCCTCAACATTGGATCGGCAATAACCCTGCTGATGCTGCTGTATGCGACCGTCACCGGCACCGTTATCATCTTTCGCTGGGATTATTCCAGCAGTTCAGCCGCTCAATTGATGCTCGAGCGCAGGACCTACCTGATATCCACTCTGGTCAATTACTCTCTTGGTTTTCAGGTGCTGTCACTGATCCTGTTTATCTACTGCCTCGACGATATTCACCAACTCTTCATCGGCGCCATGTGCGCTACCGGCTCCTTGAATGCCAATCCGGTAGGCTGGTATGCGCTGTTGTCAAAGATCATGGTTTTCTTCCTGGCCGGATTCTGGATAGCCCTTAACGTGATTGACCAGAAAGCAGAGGAATATCCGCTTATCAAGCTGAAATACCTGCTCCTCATCCTGCTGCTGCCCTGCATCGTGCTGGATTTCTATCTCCAGATCAGCTATTTCCTTGGACTGGATCCGGCTATCATCACCTCCTGCTGCGGTTCTCTTTTCGGCGGCGATGGGGACGGTGCGGCAAGCAGCCTGGCCGCTCTGCCCCTGGTACCGAGCATGCTGGCGTTTTATGGATACTTCCTTGTCTTTTCAATGATCGTCTGCCTGAACCTGTATTTCGCGTCGGCTGCGCTGCGCGTGCTTCTTACCCTCGCCTCTGCGCTCTTCCTCGTTCTGGCCATCGTTTCGATTATCTCCTTCGTGTCCACCTATATCTACGAACTACCCACGCACCACTGTCCTTTCGACATCATGCAGCGGGGATATCATTTTATCGGTTATCCGATCTACCTGACACTTCTGCTCGGCAGCTACTTCGGCATGCTTCCGGGCCTCTTTCAGCCATTGAAAAAGATCTCCTGTCTGCGCCAGATAATAGGTGCCGCTGAAACAAAATGGCTGACATGGAGCCTGACAGGCGTCACGCTCTTTGTCATATTGGTGACCTATGCTATAAATTTGAGCAAGCTCACCTATTTCCAGTAACAGGCAGCGATTATGCCGAACGTGACATGACAAGGTTTAGGGTAAAATAGATTCGGTCTTCCGGGGGGGGAACGATGCCTAAAATGAACAAGAGACTCCACGGGGATGGCGCCAGTGTTGCCGCCCCAAAGAAATCCTCTGACAGCAATCTGCCAAAATTTTCGCATGTTGCAAATATCTTTGAATCAATTCCCGTCGGCATTATCTGTGCCGACAAAGAGGGAGTTATTCTCGAGATAAATCAGGGATTAAGAACACTTCTTGGCTTCCGGGAGGATGAGCTGATCGGCCGCCAGACCGATTTTCTCTACACCGACAGCAAGCCGCACGGGCATCTGGATAGAATTTTATTCAATCTTGAAGGAAAACACTCGACAGAGTCGTTTGAAACAACGGTTCGCAGAAAGGACGGGACCGTCATTCCCGTTGAAATCATCGGTACGCTCGTTAAGGACGACAAAGGAAAGGAGCTGTGCTGCCTGATGGTGATTCATGACATCAGCGCGAGCAAGACACTGGAAAATAACCTGAGACAAATGGAACAAAAGTTCCGTACCGTCGCAAATTTCGCCTACGACTGGGTATTCTGGAGGCTGCTGGACGGCAGAATGCTCTACGTGTCTCCCTCCTGCGAGCGAATAACCGGTTACACGGTTGAACAATTCATGGACAACCCGTCCCTCTTTCGTCAGATTATGGTGCCGGAGGACAGACAGATATGGGATGCGTACCGCAAACACCCAGACAACATCAAGGTGGATCTGAGAGAGTTTCAATTCCGCATCATCCGGCGCGATGGAGAGTTGCGCTGGATAGAGCATGCCGCGCATCGGGTGATATCAGACGATAATGAAGTGATCGGATTCCGCTCCAGTAACCGGGATATCACCAAGAGAAAAAAAATTGAGGAAGAACTGCGCCAGTCGCTCCTGGAAAACCTGCAATACAAGGCTCTGCTCGAGGCGGAAAGTGCCTACCTGAAGGAAGAGATCAACCTCAACTACGCGCATGAGCATATCGTCGGCAGCAGCGACGCCCTGCAATATGTCCTGTTCAAAATCAATCAGATCGCGCCAACCGACACCTCCGTTCTCTTGCTCGGGGAAACCGGAACCGGCAAGGAGCTGTTCGCCCGAACGATTCATACCAACAGTGCACACCGGGATCGACCGCTTATCAAGGTCAACTGCGCCACATTGCCGGAGAACCTGATCGAAAGCGAACTGTTCGGCCATGAGAAAGGCTCATTTACCGGGGCGCATACCAGGCGCATCGGCCGTTTTGAACTCGCTGACAAGGGCACGATCTTCCTTGATGAGATCGGTGAAATACCGCTGGACCTGCAGGCCAAGCTGCTGCGCGTGCTGCAGGAGGGAGAATTTGAAAGAATCGGAGGTTCACGCTCGGTACGGGTGAATGTTCGTGTTATCACCGCCACCAACCGTGACCTCGAAGCTGATATCCGCAACGGACGATTCCGCCAGGATCTCTGGTACCGCTTGAATGTTTTCCCGATCACCGCTCCGCCGCTCAGGGAACGGATCGGAGATATTCCGCAGTTGGTCCGTCATTTTGTTGAGATTTTCAGCCGTAAACTGCGAAAGGATATCAGCGCCATACCGGTGACGGTGATGACTCAGTTGGAAAGCTACCACTGGCCCGGCAATGTCCGGGAGTTGCAGAATGTCATTGAACGCGCTGTACTCAACACCTACGGCTCCAGGCTGGTCCTGGCCGAAGAGCTGAAGCGGCCGCAGGCTGCGATGGAAACGCCGTTTAAATCCCTGGAGGAGATGGAACGTGATCACATCACCAGGATACTTGAAAAAACCAACTGGAAAGTCAGCGGCAAAGGCAGCGCTGCCGAAATACTTGGGCTGAAACGAAGCACCCTGCGCGCCAAGATGGACAAACACGGTATTCGCCGTTCCTGATGACGCAACCTTAGGCTTGTTAGGCGGGGCACCCCGTGCCCCGAATCGCTTTTCCACTTTTTTTGGTGGCTAAATATAGCCAATAGGCCATATTTAGCCACCAAGCCTGAAAAATCGACCTCCTTCCAATCTCTTTTTTTTAACCAATTATTGCCGTAATATTGCCTCCTCCAGGTTATCTACCACATCGTAGGACAAATGGCACGGTAATTGAACTATAAATGCCAGCAGTCGTCTTGATTCAGACTAGAGACCCCGGGAGGGGGAGAGGATGTTTCTTACTACCGTTAAATTGCATGGCCTGCCGGCGAAGAGAAAGGAAATAATCCTGACGCTTCAGGAGCTGGCCAAGAGAATGAAAAGCGTATCCGGCTGCTCTAAAGCAGACCTTTATCAGGACGTTCTCGACAAGAACAAACTCTATTTCCTGGAGGAATGTCCCATCGGACCCGGTCTGGAACAGGACACGAAATCAGAGTTCGCTGCGGTTTTACGGGGTATGCAGTCTCTGCTTGCAGAATCGGTCGAGATCATACAGGCAAAGATAATCTAAATCTTTAAAGACCGAACAGGAAGGAAGAGAACCATGGTGTACCAGCACTTATTGCATGTATCCGGCGCGGAGAAGGAGCCGGGTTTTAATGTTCAACGACAAAAGGACGTAACGAGGAGGGATAGGGTGAAAACAACCAACAGAACTATCCAGAAGAGTCACGGGGCAGGCCGTATAGGTTTCCACCTTGTGGAGTACCGTGACAATAGTGACCGTGATCTTCGGTCGCCGTCACCCGATGTTTCTTTCGTGGTGGAAAATGAGGAATTCACAAGTCTCTTGGAGGTGCGAGTATGAGAGAAAATTTCTTCGATAAGCACAGAAAACCGCTCGGCACAAGCCTGCTCGTCGTGAGCGTGCTGTTCATGGCCTTGGCCGGCTGGGTAAATGCGGCAAACCTGCCCGGGCTGACCGTTAGCGTAAACGGCAGCGGAGCCTCAGTACCGGCCTACCGCTGGCTGGTGGAGCAGGATAAGACCTATCATGTACAGACCGAAGCTGATGGAACCGCCCTGCCGACCGTCTTCGATCCCAACTGGGACCAGGGCAATGACAACCACGTCGGCGGTGAGACGCTGTCGGTCGGGTTCCACCAGTCCTATATGCCGGTTGTCGGCAAGGGCTGTGTCGGATTCGACGACGTTGGCTGCAACGAGGTGACGCCGGTATTCGAGCCGAATACGCATTACTTTGTCTCGGTAGTGCCCCGTATCGGAGCCACCATCGGCGGAGCATCCTTCAAGACCGACGCAAGCGGCAATGTCCCGCCAACGGACGTATTCGTCAACGAGTTTCCGCTCGAGACCGCACAGATAACCATCCTTGTTTACCACGATAACGCGCCGATCAACAATGCCCCCGACCTGCCGACTGAAGAACCCGGCACCGCTTTGGGGCAGACAGACATGAGCGGCTTCACCATCGTGGTTGAAGATGCCGGCGGCCGTTACGGCGCCTCGGCCGGCGTCATGAGCCAGGACGCCTTCGGCAACCCGTTGTGCGGCGGTGAATGCATTACCGGCCCCGACGGACGGCTGACCATCAAGAACCTGGCCCCAGGGAAATACGGCATCTCGGTAATTCCCCCTGCCGGTAAAAATTGGCAGCAGACGGCGACCATCGAGGGTACCAAGGTCATTGACGCCTGGGTTAAATCTGGCGAGCCGCCATTCTTTGCCGAGTTCGGTCCTCCGGGCTATCATGTCACCGTCGGCTTCATCCAGCCGTTCAACGGCATCCCCACCGGCGGCACCGCAACCCTCAGTGGCACGGTGGTCAACCAGCATATGTCACGACCGCCTGACTACGCGTTTTATAACGGCGGCTGTTTCGGACACACCACCCCATGGGTCGGGCTTAACGATATGGCCGTGGGCATCGGCACCGGCATCTATGCCGCGCCGACCGACGAAAACTGCAACTTCACCATTCCTAACGTACCGGACGGCAACTACCAGCTCGTTTTCTGGGATAACAACCTCGACCTGATCTTTGCTTCCCATGGTGTCAGCATCAAGAACGGCGAATGTCTGACGCCCAACGGTTCATGCAACGTTGGCGAGGTAGCCGCTTTTCAATGGTTCCATCGCCAGGAGCATCGGGTATTCTATGATGCCAACGGGAACGGTCTGTGGGACGCGGGCGAAGGCCCGTCACAGCTCGAGACGGGTTTCAACCTGCGCTGGAGGGACGGAACCATCAACCAGAGCAATGTTTCAGACGGTGCGGGCGCCTTTACCTTCGACCAGGTGTTCCCGTTCTTTTCCTGGCTCGTCGCCGAGGTTGATTTCATCCGTGACAAGGCAACAGGCCTTACCGTGGTTGTTGACAACGGTGGCGCCATTGGTCCGGCTAACGGCGAGCCGCCGCTTGACGGTCTCGACTGGACCTTCGGCCGGGCGATCAATCCGCAGAACCAGTTGAACCCAGCCGACCCGGCATGCGCCGACGGCGTCGTCTGCGAGGAAACCGACATCTACCGTGTCGAACGCGGCCCAGTACTGACCCAGGGCTTCCAGGGTTTCATCGGCCAGACCAGCGCCTTTCTCTGGGGCAAGCAGCACTATCCCGACGGCGAGAACGGCGGCATCACCGGCATCGTCTTCTATGCGGTGACCCGTGCTGAAAACGATCCCAGATACGCCGCCGCCGAGGTATGGGAACCGGGAATTCCCGGCGTGCCCGTCAACCTTTACAACAGTGATGGCACGGTTCTGCTGAACACGACCACCACCGACAGCTGGGACGCTTCGATCCCGGTCGATTGCAAGTATGGCAACGATGGTGCCGGCCCGTTCATGTTTTCTCCCGACGGCAACACCTTCTATGAGCAGGACTGCTGGGACGGTCTGCGCATGTTCAACCAGGCACGGCCGGCGGTATTCGACGGCGGTTACGCCTTCGATGCGATCTGTGCTGACGGCATGACCCTCGACACGAATGGGAACCCCTTCACGGACGTCGATGGCAACGTTCTCTGTTCGGATGGCGGGAGCTATCCGACAGGCCCGATGCCGGTCGGCGACTACGTCGTTCAGGTCGTACCGCCTCTTGGCTACGAGATAATCAAGCCCGAGGACAAGAACGTCGACTTCGGCGATCAGTATAATCCTGCTCCCAATCTGTTGCCGGCGGAGTGTGTCGGCGAACAGCACATAATTCCTGCCTATCTGTCCTTGTTCCCGGATGAGATGGTACCCGCGCCGTTTGCCGGGACCAGCAGACCGCTTTGCGACGCAAAGCTCGTCACCCTGTCCGCCGGAGCGAATGCGGCAACGGACTTTTTCCTGTTCACCGAAGTACCGGTGGCAGCCCACGGTCTTGGGTTCATCCTCGATGACACCCAGAACGAGTTCGACCCCAACTCACCGAATTTTGGTGAGAAATACGCACCACCGTTCGTGCCGATTACCATTCGTGATTTTACCGGCAGGGTGATCAGCAAAACCCTTTCCGATCAATACGGGCTCTATAACTTCCTGGCGCCCTCGACGATCACCGCCAACCGGCCGGCGCCAAGCGGCATGTCGCCGAATATGCTCACCGCCTGCATGAACGATCCGGGCGATGATCCGAACAATCCCGACCCGAACTGGAACCAGCTCTACAGCACCTTCTGCTACACTCTCCAGTACATGCCGGGCGTGACAACCTATCTCGATACTCCGGTGGTACCGGTCGGAGCCTTCACCGGGCCTGACCAGTTCCCGCTTGACTGCGAGTATCCCGACGGAACACCGAGAATTTACAGCGTCTCGGTTAACGGCAGTGGGCCGTATATCCCGACCATCGGAAACAATAACAATATCAGGGTGAACGGTAATCAGACCATCACCATTACCTCAATGGGACAGCAGCAGGTCCAGAATCCCGAGTACTGCAACCCGGCCGCCGGCGTCTGTCCTGCTGGTTCGGACACGACATACAAGTTCATCACCCGCGATTACGGTTTCGGAGCCAGTGGGACTGTTACCCTGGGGAACCTTGGCGCACTGAACTGCACCTGGGGCGAGCCGATCACCTGCACCATTCCGGCTAACACTCCTGTCGCCGGCATTGGCGGCCGTCAGCTCACGGTCACCAGGGCAAACGGCGGGGAGACGGTCGCCGGAGTTACCGTCCAGGTCGGCCTGAGGCAGAATGCAGCAGTGAGCCTCGTTTCGACCGGCGGTTCCATCCAGCAAGCAATAAATAGCGCCGGGGACAACGACCTGATATTGGTCGCACCCGGACAGTACAACGAGATGGTCGTGATGTGGAAGCCGGTCCAGCTTCAGGGCTGGGGTGAAGGCTCGACGACCATCAACGCCATCAAGGCGCCGGCCGACAAGCTGGATGTCTGGCGCACCCTGGTAGACTCGCTGATCGCCGGCGGTTTTGTCGATCTGCTGCCCGGGCAGGAGATCGGGCCAGGCGTTCCCGAGCCAACAACGCTGTTCAACGAGGAGGGAGCCGGTGTACTGGTGCTCGCCCGTGATCAGAACGCCGGCGCTGGTTTTGCCAGAGCCCGCAACCGTGGCGCCCGCATAGACGGCTTCACTATCAGGAGCGCAGATACCGGCGGCGGCATCATCGCCAATGGCTATGCCAACTACCTGCAGATATCCAACAACCGCCTCGCCAACAACAGTGGCGTCTACGGCGGCGGAATCCGGATCGGTCACCCGCTGCTGACCCATGAAGAAACGCAGGGCAACGGTAATAACCAGGTAAACGTAATCGCCTATACCGACGCTGAAAACGACTATGTCGCCATCCACCACAACCAGGTGGTATTCAACGGCGGTCTCGACGGCGCTGGCGGCGGCATCTCGATGTGTAACGGATCCGACTCCTACGCGGTTACCGAAAACTGGGTCTGCGGTAACTTCACCGCCGGGAACGGCGGCGGTATTGGCCATATCGGCATGAGCGTGGCGGTTCCCCGCCAGGGTAATACTCCCGCTGGAAACATACCGCTGATTGGTGACAACACTGTAATCTTCAACGAAAACTTCCTCCAGGGCCAGACCGTTTCAGGCGGCGGCCTGTATATCGGCGGCGCTCCGCCGCTGACCCCCGGGGCGCAGAGTCCCGGAGTCGGCAGAGTTCAGGTGAGGCACAACCTGATCCAGGGCAACTCGGCCGGTGCCGGTAACGGCGGAGGCGTGCGCGTGGCCAATGTAAGCGGCCCGTCTTCCTCCGTGGCACTGACCGACAATACGATTGTCAACAACGTGGCGGGTCTTGCCGGTGGCGGTATCTCCGTGCAGAATGGTGCGAATGTCTCCATTAACTCCAACACCATCGCCAATAACGACAGTCTGGCAACGGCCGGCGATGCTTTCTCACCCGGCAGTCCGAACCAGTCCACGCCGCAGCCCGGCGCGGGCATCGCCCTTGAGAATGCCGGAGGCCTGGGCGGTTTCAATAATAACATCGTCTGGCAGAACCGGCAGTTCTACTTCTGGGTAGATGCCAGCAGCGGTTGTGTTCCCGGTGACCCGGGCTGCACGTCAACCTACGGGTTGTGCCCCGACCCGACGGGCGCTCTTACCTGTACCGGCGCACCCGCCTACCCGGTCTACAATGACCTGGCAGGGACCGGGGCAGGAACGGGCAACGTGTTGACTGGTGACCCGAACACATCGTTTGTAGCCGAGTACTTCAACGGCAGCCGATCGGCCGTCTTCCAGAACGAGGTCACCACCGGCATTCAGGTGCCGGCGGCCTTCGACGAGGGAGGCAATTTCATCAGGCCGAGTTTCGGGCCGCTGTCGCTCTATGATGATCCGGTTTCACCCAACGGTGACCCCGGCACCCTGTTCGGCGACTACCGGCTGTTGCCGTAACCAACCACACGAATATCCGGGCAGGCATGACGCCTGCCCGGTGTAAGAGAATATGAAAGGGGTACCTTTATGAAGATAAAAAAACGATACTCTATCCCGCTCCTGATGGCTTCGCTCCTGTTTGGCTTCGCCGCGACATCCGGTGCCGTAGTCGATATTCAGTGTCCCTGCGATATAAACAACGATGGCGATTGCTTGGATATCAGGAGCACCGGCCCGCAGAGTCAGAGATACAACGAACCTGCTCTTGCGGCAACGCAGCAGGTGGAGTGCATGTCCCTGACCGGCGGAGACGGTTTCGCCACCATGGCTGACGGCACGCCGCAGTATATTTTCAGCTTTTCCAACGTGACCGGCGTTCCCCAGAACGAGGTCATGACCAGGGGAATGCTGGCGGCGACGCTGCCGGCACCTGCCATCGTCGTCGACCAGGGCAAGAAATTCTACCTCTCCCTCACCAATGTGGGAATGGTGATCAGGCCCGATCTCTTTGATCCGCACACCGTGCATTTCCACGGTTTTCCACAATCCTCAACCGTGTTTGACGGCTTACCTGAATCGGGTGTCGCCATCAACATGGGGTCCACGCTGACCTACTTCTACGACCTGGTCGAGCCGGGCACCTACATGTATCACTGCCACGTGGAGGCCACCGAACATATGCAGATGGGTATGCTCGGCAACCTCTATGTGCGTTCGCTGCAGAGCTACGAGGGATACGGCGGTAATCCAGCCACCATCGGCAAGCTCGGCGGTAACCAATCCACCGGCGCCCCCATGGGCTATGCCTACAACGACGGAGACGGCAGTACCGCCTACGACAAGGAATTTCCACTGCAGCTCGGTGGTATCGATCCCGACTTCCATAACGGCAGCTGGAACGTCCAGCCCCTGCCTTTTGCGCAGATGTGGGACCGATACCCGCTGATCAACGGTCGCGGATATCCGGATACGGTCAATCCTGGTGCACTGACGGCGCCGGCTGAAAACGGCAATATAGCCTCGCAGGTCGAATCATCCCTGATCACCGCCACTGCCGGCCAGAAGGTCCTGCTGCGCTTGTCCAACCTGAACATTACCGTTACCCATACGCTGATGAGCCCGTCCATTCCGATGGAAGTGGTTGGCATCGATGCCAAGCAGCTCCGCAGCACCAGCGGCGAGAACCTCTACTACACCACCAACTCGGTAACCATGGGCGGCGGCATGTCGGCCGATGTCATTCTCGATACCGCCGGGGTTCCCCCGGGTAACTACTACCTCTATGCCGCCAACCTGCAGTACCTGGCCAATTACGATGAAGATGCGCCGACCGGCGGCATGATGACCAAGATCGTGATTCAATAACAAGGAAAACGGAGGATCGTTATGAATATAGTAAAACCAGCAACCCGAAGTTCCCGGGTCGTCACGGTCACGGTCATGGCTGCATGCCTGCTGTTCGCTGCAGGCAATGCCTCCGCCCGGGCCTGGATTGACGGCATCAACGGGCAGACCAGCCTCAACTTTGCGGCCGGGGCGGGCGAGGTAAGCTCTGCGGACGGCGGCGCCATCCACTTCTGGGGCTACCAGGATCTCGGCAACAACGAGGGAGTAGGACTTCCCCAGTATCCCGGACCGACGATTATACTCAACCAGGGCGATGCGGTGACCCTGACCCTGTCAAGCAATCTGCCTTTCTCCCGGTGCACCTCGATCGTCTTTCCCGGCCACAGTGTGACGGTGACTCCCGGAACCGGCGATCAGGACGGGGCTCTGACCCGTGAAACCTGCCCGGGCGGCGCGCCGGTGACCTATACGTTCACCGCCTCCCAGCCGGGCACCTACACTTATTACAGCGGCACTGATTCCGAACTCCAGGTGGAAATGGGCTTGATGGGCGCCATTATCGTCCGCCCTGCCAGCCCGGTTCAGGCATACAACAGTACCGAAACCTCCTTCGATCACGAGGTGCTTTTCCTGCTCACCTCGATTGACCCGACAATACACCAGCTGGCCGAGCAGAACCGCTTCGACGAGATCGACCTGGCAACCCGCTGGCCGGTTTACTGGTTCATCAACGGCAGGTCAGCACCGGACGACCTGGGGCCTGCATTTGTGCCCTATCTGCCTCATCAGCCCTAT
>JAHEMX010000306.1 GCA_024643445.1 Desulfobulbaceae bacterium
CTTATCCAGTATCTGTCCTGAAATGAGCAATTTTGTTTTAAATCGAGGCGCTCGATAGATGTAACCGTAGCAATATAGTCGATATTCCGAGGATTACCTTTTGAGAGTAACGGCGAGTTGGGGGAAAACGGCCATTTCTGGACAGACACTGCCTATAATCAATGATCCCCCGCGGTTACTGAGAAAAGACATCGGGGATCAGTCTTTTAGCCGGGCAGGAAGCAGTCCTGCGCTGCCTATCGGTTTGTAGCAGAAAAATACAAGTTCCCTCCCGTTGTGTTAATTCCCTATTGGCTACGCCACTATCTCTGACTATTATAGTATTGACTTTGGCAGGTAAACCACGCACAATGGCGGATATTTTTTCAAAGGCAGTAGTATCGCAACCGGCCAGTGCCTGGTGCACCGCTTCTTATCTATCAGATTTTGGTTTCGCATCATCACCGGATGGTGACGTTAAATGACAGCCCAGCCTCGCGCTGGAGGAAGAAAAGACAATGAACAAAGAATTTCAGATCAGGTTTGCCGAGCGCATGAACCAGTTGCCGCCCTATCTCTTCGGCATGATCAACAAGATGAAAATGGAGAAGCGCTGGAAGGGTGATGATGTCATTGACCTTGGCATGGGCAATCCCATGGACCCGACACCCGGTGCGGTGACCGATAAGCTCTGTGAAGTTGCGGCAGACCCTAAAACACACCGCTATCCGGTTGCCGGAGGCATGAAGAACCTGAAACGTGAAATTGCCCTTTACTACAAGCGCAATTATGACGTCGATCTCACCGGTGAGAATGACGTGATCTGCACCATCGGCTCCAAGGAGGGCATTTCCCATATGTGTCTGGCCCTTCTCGGGCCGGGTGATACGGTACTGGTCCCGGCTCCGGCCTTTCCTATTCATGTCTATGCGGCGGTTATCGCCGGTGCCAATGTCTTGCGGATTCCCCTGAGTAATGAAGACGATTTCCTTGCCCAGATAGTCGGCATGTGTAAATCCCTGTATCCGGCACCCAAACTTCTGATGCTGAATTTTCCGCACAACCCGACCGGCGCCCTTGCCAGCAAAGAATTTTTTGCAGAAGTTGTCAAATATGCCAGGAAGTATGGTTTCATGGTCATCAACGACTTCGCCTACTCCAAGATAACCTTTGACGGGTATGTTGCTCCCAGTTTCCTGGAGGTTCCCGGTGCCATCGAGGTCGGCGTTGAGTTCGGCTCGTTTTCGAAATCCTATAACATGGCCGGCTGGCGGCTGGGGTATTGCGTCGGCAACCAGAAAATTATCGGTGGACTGGCAAGTATCAAAGGTTACTATGATTATGGCATCTTCTCCGCCATCCAGGTTGCCGGTATCGTCGCCATGCGTGACTGCGATGCCGAAATCGTCGAGCAGGCGGCCACCTACCAGCACCGCCGGGATGTCATGTGCGAGGGATTGACCAAGATGGACTGGGAGGCCGAGATCCCGAAGGCCGGCATGTTCGTCTGGGCAAAAATCCCGGAGCCCTATTGCCGGATGGGCTCCATCAAATTTGCCGTTGAGATGATGGACCGTGCCAATGTCGCGGTTGCTCCCGGTTCCGGTTTTGGCGAGGAAGGCGAGGGGTATCTCCGGCTTGCCCTGGTCGAGAAT
Organism: Desulfobulbaceae bacterium; assembly: GCA_024643445.1. Lineage (GTDB taxonomy): Bacteria > Desulfobacterota > Desulfobulbia > Desulfobulbales > Desulfocapsaceae > Ww85. Next base: position 1,635 of record JAHEMX010000306.1, read on the forward strand.
GACAACCGCATCCGGCAGGCCTTGAAACAGATGCGGCAGGCCCTGAAAGAGATCGACCGCGAGGTGGCGGTGGGAACCTTTAAACTTGAACCCGACAGCACCGACTGATCGCGTCTCCCGTCATGCTTGGAACTGAAAATCTGGCCGTTTTTGTTGGAAGCGGCATTCTGCTCAACCTCTTCCCCGGTCCCGACACGCTCTATATCATCGGGCGCAGCCTGAGCCAGGGAAAGACTGCCGGCATCTGCGCCGCGCTGGGCATCAGTACGGGAGCGATCGTGCATACCCTGCTTGGCGCCTTCGGCCTTTCCGCCCTCCTGGCCACCTCCGCCTACGCCTTCACCATCCTGAAATATGCCGGTTGCGCGTACCTGATCTACCAGGGCATTCGGCTGTTCACCGAGCAGGTGCAGCGAGGTGATGCGACAGACGGGAAACTGTCCCGTGCCGGACTGCGGCGGATTTACCGGCAGGGCGCTCTCACCAATATCCTCAACCCCAAGGTTGCCCTTTTCTTTCTTGCTTTCCTCCCCCAGTTTATTTCTTTCTCAAGCCCGAACAAGCCGCTCTCCTTTATTGTTCTCGGCGCCCTTTTTGTCACTACCGGAACGATCTGGTGCCTTGTTGTCGCCGTTTTCGCGTCTTCGCTCAGTCGGCGCCTGCGCCAATCGGACGTGATGTCGAATCGCCTGCGCAAGATCAACGGCGGTCTCTTCATTCTGCTCGGCCTCAAGCTTGCAACCTCAAAAATAGCATCATAATCTTCTGTCCCTGGAGCAGGCGCGTCGCCGCCGGCTGGTTGTCCTGATCTGAACGGGGAATAGTGGTAAATGTACATTGACATTTCGGTTTTGAGCGCTAAAATGCCAATAAAGTAAATGTACATTGGGGGTGTTTTTTATGTTAACGGAAAAACAGCAGGATTTTCTTGCTTACCTGAAGCGTCAGCTCCGCCATGATGGCAGGATACCCAGCCTGCGACAGTCGGCAAAAGATCTGGGGGTCAGTCATATGGCGGTGGCCCAGCTCCTGGCCCAGCTGGAAAAGAAGGGCGTCGTCGAACGCGAGGGGCGATACAGCCGGACCATACGCTTACTGCCGTCACGGCAAACCAGGCCCGAACGTTCCCTGGGGCGTGAAATACCGGTCATCGGGCAGATTACCGCCGGCATGCCGATGTATGCCCAGCAGGAATGGGACGGCAGTGTGATTGTCGATGCAGGCCTGTTTGGTGGTGATAACCTGTTCTGTCTGAAAATAGCCGGTGATTCCATGCGTGGCGCCGGTATTTTCGACAGGGACCTGGTGATCTGTGAACCGCGGCAGTATGCCCGTAACAAGGAGATTGTGGCGGTGCTCATTCACCAGGAGGAAGCCACGGTCAAACGCTTTTTCCTGAAGCCGGACGGTATTGAACTGCATCCGGAAAATGACTCTTACCCGGTCATGCGTTACGGTTTCAGCGACGTCCTGGTACAAGGCAAGGTGATCGGCGTTATCAGGGGCGCACATCCCAGTTTTTCCCAGACTATCTGAGTCTCATCGGTACGGGCATGGACAGCCAGCCGCAAAGACCGGGCAGTGTCACCGTTCCCGGCACTCGGGGGGGAGCATGTGAGCTGCTGATCGGTACCTGCGGTTACTCCTACCTTGAATGGGTCGACAGCGGCTTCTATCCTGCCGCGACGCCCCCGGCCCAGATGCTTGGTCTGTACAGCCGCTGTTTCTCTATTGTTGAACTGAATTACACCTGGTACCAGATGGCCCGGGCTGAAGCGCTTGCCAGGATGGAAGCCGCAGCGCCGGCCCATCTGCTCTTCGCCGCGAAGTTGACACGGACCATCACCCATGAACGCCAGGACGACTGGCGTGAACAGGTACAGGCCTATCGACGGGGTATCGCCCCCCTGCGGAAAAGGCTGGTTGCCGTTCTTGTCCAGTTGCCGCCTGATTTTGATCGCACCGTCGGCAACCGCTGCTTCCTGGCAGAGCTGCTTGATGGCTTGCAGGGGATACCGGTGGCCGTGGAGTTCCGCCATGCCTCCTGGGCGGCGGACGCGGTTTTTAACGAGCTTGAGCGGCGCGGTGTGACGCTGGTAACGGTTGACGAACCCGCCTTGCCCGGACTGTTCCCGCCCCTTGATGTGGTGACCAATCCGGCTCTATTTTATGTGCGCTTTCACGGGCGCAACCTGCAGGGGTGGCAAAGCGGCAACATGCAGCGAAAATTTGACTATGACTATTCCCACAGCGAGTTGCGGCAGTGGTGTGAAACAAGCCTTTCAGGCCTGGCGCGCCGGGCCGGGCGCGGAATCCTTTTCTTCAACAACCATGTCCGGGCACAGGCGCCCCGCAATGCCCGGCTGCTCTGTTCATTGCTTGAAAAAAACAGGTATCAGGCGACGACATGAACCGGGAACGTTCCATCATCCATCTCAATGTTGCCGACTTTGCCGTTGCCGTTGAGCGGGTTGTTGACTGCTCCCTGCGCACCAGGCCGGTTATTGTCGCTCCGCTGCAGGCGGCCCGGGCAGCGGTTTACGACATGAGCGAGGAGGCCTACGGCGACGGTGTCCGCAAGGGGATGCTGCTCAGGCAGGCGAGCCGTCTCTGCCGTTCTGCACGCATCCTGCCGCCCCGCCCGGAGTTGTACCGCAAGGCCATGAACGCCTTTGCCGGCGAGGCCCGCTCCTACACCCCAGTGGTTGAATATGGTGCCGAAGACGGCCACCTGTTCCTTGATCTTACCGGCACCCATCGCCTGTTCGGCACCGCTCCCGATGTCGGCTACCGTCTGCGCCGGCAGTTGCGCGACAAATTGCGGATAGATCCTATCTGGAGTCTGGGCACCAGCAAGCTGATAGCCAAGGTCGCTTCACGGCTGGTAAAACCGGTTGGCGAGTATATTGTCGGCTCCGGCGAGGAAGAACGCTTTCTCGCCCCGTTGCCCCTTTCCCTTCTGCCGGGTGTGGCTGCGGGCGAGATGCAGTCCCTGCAGGAATGTAATATCAGGAAAATCGGTCAGCTGGCAGCCCTGAACCGCTCGCAGCTCCATGCTGTTTTCGGCAGGCGCGCCGATGCCCTGTATCAGCTGAGCCGCGGCGTGGATACCGAGCTTGTCCGGCCCCCCGAACAGCGGGCCTCCGCCATCAGCCTCGAACATGTCTTTGGAGATGATACCGGTGAATACACGGTGATCCACGGCGTCGTCATCTCTCTTGCGGTCCGGATCGGTATGCAGCTGCGTACGGCCCGTATGACCGGAAGGAGAATGGGGCTGTTCCTGCACTATACCGACGGCAGCCAGGTGAGCCGGCAGGCGAGTGTGAAACGGGGCATCTCCGATGACGACGGGCTGCGGGATATGGCTTTACTGGCACTGAAGCGGGCCATGACGCGTCGCCTCAGGGTACGCAGCTGCCGCCTGGTTCTCGACCGTTTGTGCCGCCGTTCTCCGCAATTGTCCCTTTTTGCAGAATGCGCGGCCATCGACGGGAAACAGGACCGGCTGTTATCG
>JAHEMX010000307.1 GCA_024643445.1 Desulfobulbaceae bacterium
TAGCCCTGATTGTCCGGAACTTTCCGGACAGTCAGGGCTGACCGTTCCGCCCCTGCCAGCCAAGCGGCAGGGCCGATGAAACAGAGGAAGCTAATAACTTTTTCAGGCGAGCCGGGAGAGCGAGGCCTTGCCGATGCAGCAGATTGCCAGGCCGGCAAAAATATCGAAGGTGACTGATGCCAAACGAATATTCAATAGCAATACACGAGCACCTGTCCCGACTCATAGAAACAACGCGATCACGGCTCGATACGGTTCGCGCGACAGGAGATGCATCAGCGGAGTCCTATTGCCGTGGGCAACGGGACGAACTTGACTGGATCCGTGACTATCTCAAGCAGAACAGCGATCTGAAAGGTTTCACCTATTACTGACCAATTAACGCCGGCCCTGCCGGTACGACACCATGTCCTATACCTATCTTCTTGATCTTTACGATGCACTCGACAATCGTATCGGGGACATCACCATTGAGATGCAGGAAACATCCGCTTCCCGCGAACGTTTCTACCACCAGGGCCGGCTTGACTGCCTTGCGGCTTTCAAAACATTCCTCAGGGAAAATTATCACCAGAAACTCCCGAGACGGATACAGCGCCTGATCGATGTATCATAGCGCCCTGCGCCCCCAGACCGACAGGCTCCTAGGGAACATAGACATAAAACCATCTTGTATTGAGAAGAATGGTTATGAAATCCATTGGCTTATCCATCGTGGTCAGGTGCAGGTAGGATTTCACCGCAAACCGGGTCGGTTGCATGGCCATATAGATTTCACTGATGGAATCTCCAGGCAGCCATGACGCGACATCAGCGCGCTTTATAATACAATTCCTCCGCGCCTCAGACAGAACGGCCATCTGGGTTGCATGTGCAAGATATTCCTGCGGCGATGTTGAAAGCGGTTTCACCTTCATGTTGTGGTGCATCACCGCGTGAGCAACTTCGTGGGCAACCGCTCCACCGTAGTGTTCTTCGTCAAACGGTTCGTCATACATCAGAGCATCTTCCGAACCGGCCCGTATGGCAGCAAGTGACATGATCTGGATTTTGTCAGTCCTGCTGTCGTAACTGCCAATGGCAATGTAGCCCTGGTTATCGATGAGGGTATCAATAACGGCGATGACTATCGGTCGTTTCAGGGACAGTCCGTAAGCCGCAAGGAAATCAAGAGCTCTCGCGGCGGCATCGCAGATGAGCGTCTTATGCGTTTCATCCATAGTTTCTACCTGCACCATTTGCTGCTGGCTGCAGGCATCCGCCCAACCACGTTCCTGCCAGGTGATACTCACGAGGCAGACAAAAAAGAGAGAAATACTTTTTCGGATCAATGATCTTTTCTGTTTCATCGTTTTATACCATGTCAAACTGGTTGTTGACTATTTCCAGACCACTGCCACACTAATAATCATTTTCAGCAGGCACACCATTTCCGATCTTTCAATCTCAGGGGATTACCGGGACTTGATTGTTCAAGCAGCAACAGATTATACTCAAGGGCCTGAGCCTCTTGCAAAAAGGTCTTTTCACTCAACCTCAGTGTTATGCTCAAAATTTTATCTTCGGAATAGTAATATATGCACCCCAAGGGTACTTCTTGCAGGGCGGCCGGTGGTAAAATTTTTCGCATGCCTTTATTTTGGGCGAAAATCCTCATTTTGCATAAGGCTCGCCTACAAGCGTGCCCTATAATAGGGTGCCTTATCTATCCAGCTAGCACGGAGCATTCTTCATGAAGTTTCTCATATACGGTGCAGGAGCCCAGGGACAAGCTCTCGGCTGCATGCTTGCAGCGGACGGGCACAGCGTTGACCTTGTTCTGAGGCAGCGCTTCCTGTCGGTGATCAGCAGGCTGGGATTGCGCGTTACCGGGATATTTGGAGAATTTCAGGCGGATGGTGACACATTCGGGCTGATGACCGGGATATCCGGCACCGACCGGAGCGACTATGATTACATACTCGTTACGACAAAATCCTATGATACCGTCGCTGCCATTGCTGATATCGCCACCCTTCACCGTTGCAGCTCTCCGGTTGTCTCCATGCAAAACGGCTGCGGCAACGTGGAGCAGTTCGTCGGTCGTTTTGGCGGCGACCGCAGTCTCGGCGCCAGAATTATCACCGGTTTTGAAATTGAACGGCCGGCCTCTATACGAATAACCGTCTCTGCGGATGCCATTCATATCGGCGGCAGTCGTGCCGGATCCACCCCGGAATCGGCGGAACGGCTTGCCTCTGCGATCAATCGGGCCGGCCTCCCCTGTATTGCCGTTAGCGATATTCACCAATCGCTTTTCGCCAAATTACTCTACAACTGCGCCCTTAACCCGCTTGGTGCAATTCTTGGCGTCAACTACGGCAGATTATCTGAGCATGCTGAAACCAGGGAGATAATGAATAACGTCATCGATGAGACCTTCCAGGTTATTAGCGCAATCGGCGGAACGCTTCCCTGGGATAACGCCGATCAGTTTAAAAAGCTGTTCTACGAGGTGCTGATCCCGGCAACCTTTGACCATCGTCCCTCGATGCTGCAGGATCTGGAAAACAACAAACCGACGGAAGTTGAAGCGTTGGTGGGATACGTGTCCGCGAAGGGCCGGCAGCATGGTGTGGCAACACCATGCTGCAGCCAAATGGCCTCGCTGATCAGGTATCGGCAACAGTATCACCAATAGTTGTCCGTAGTCCGGTCCGGGACCGGGTGCACTACTGGTCCCTGGAAAAAGTTTCCCGTCTACCCGAGAGAGTAAGAGATGATCACCAAAAAGCAGATCGTCGGCAACGAACTGATGAAAGAGATTATCAACATCAGGTTCGATACCCTCGGGCAGATGATCGAGCAGAAAAGGCAGGGTGGCATGCCTGGAGTGACCGAAGAAGGGGCTACCGGCAGATATGACAACAAGGGGGCAATCTTCATCCCCGGCGGGCTGATCTATCAGGATGTCGATGAACGCTTCATCCGTTATGAACCGTACGGCAAAATTTCAGCAAAGAGATTTCGGGCAGGAATCAGAAAAGCCATGCGCAACGACAACGCAACCCTGCTCTATCCGGATGGCATGGCTCCAGCCGTAAACCTCGACAGCGGCTTCTTCTCCAAGGCGGCCCGCAGAATTTTCACCTACAAAAAAGCGGCCTACCAGCGCTCAAAAAAAATAAGCAATGCAGCCCTGGTTGAAATAACCTCCGACGATATTATCAAAAGCCACTGCCCTACCTACATGAAGCCGCCCTACGGTGCACGCACCCGGATAAGTACCTGCGTCTGTGTCGGCCTGATTGAGCCGCCAATGTTTTTCGCCTTTTACAAGAGCGAATTGAACTTTTCAGAGAAACAGGCTCAGCGTTTTGTGCATGATCTGGATCAGGCCCGCGAACAAACGCTGTCCTCCGATAATAGTGTTCTCTATCCGCCCTATATCGTCGTCTGTCACGACACGCGCTATAAAAGAAACAGCTTTACCGGGCTGACCAGAATTCTCGGTATTGGAAAATTCGGAGAATTTGCCACCTTCTCCTTTGAATCACTGACCAGGCAACTCGCCCAGGAGATAAAAAGGCATCACCAGGCCTTACGTCCGGAGGATGTGTTCGCCATAACCGGTGAGATACCCATCCTTGGGGTGATTCGCATTTATGAGCAGACCAATCCTGGCAAACGGTTGCTGAAATATCAGCTCCATATCGTATCACCACTGGACGATGCCGGAATTGGCCCGGAGCGGCTGAAAAGACAGGACTGACACCCGTTTTCAGCGCGTGGATAGCTCAAAGCGGAAATCCGTGTGGTGACGAGTCTTATCCTGGTACGGAGCAACAAGGCGCGATGAAACTACCGGGCCTGAGCCCCATACAGTTCCACTAATTCTGCCAGACTTTCATAGGTCTGCGCACCGACAAGCTTGTGCCGGCCCATGATAAAAGACGGTACCGCACTGATACCCCGCAATCTGGAGTCATCCCAGTCCCGATCAACCGCATGGCGATAGCTCCTTTCGGTAAGGACCCTCTGGGCTTCATCCTCCGGGAGTTCCACCTGCCGGACAAGATCGAGCAGGACCGAATGTTTGGCCAGGTTCAACCCTTCGACGAAATAGGCTTTAAAGGCCGCGAGATGAAATACTGTTCCCGCGCCCTGGTCCTCGGCCCAGAGTCCAAGCTCCTGTGCCATCCTGCTGTTATAGGTTTTTGTCCGCGGCCCAAACGGCAGACCAAGGCTTTCAGCGGTCCGGCGAAGGTGCTCAATCATTGAGTGGATCTTTTCCGGACTTGCCCTGAAGAGTTCTTCCAGCGGACGACCTTCTTCCGGTGTTTCGGGGTGCAGGGGAAATGCCCGCCAGCGAATAGTAATATCAAAGTTTTCTTTCAGTTTTTCAATACGCCCGGTAATGAAGTAACACCACGGTCAGATGTAATCCGAGAAAATTTCCAACATTGCTGTCTGTGTCATCTTGTCACCCTTTAGAGTAATATGTCATCTTATGCTGCGGTCAAATGACCGCTGAATCGGCAGGAGTGGTACCTTTCAAATTCATGCCATGACACTAATTACAAGTCTCGATACAATCAAGACATCATCAGCCAGGTCGGAAATACCGGGCTGTCTTCCGCGTCCGTCTTTACGAAATCAGCCGAATAGAGGCTATCCCCGACGGAAGAGTTTCAGAGACCGTTATAAAATGGCAACGCAAATCATGCAGAGGGTAAGAGGGAGCAGGAAAAGAGAACAGCTTCGAAGCAGGTTATGAAGTATCAAGGACACCCTGAATAACAGCCAAATCATTCAGGCTACCCTTTACAGCGTCATGATGTTCTGATTTTCAACATCGATATCAATGGTTTGCATGTATTCCTGGTTCTGCAGATAGGTTAAAAACGTGCGGTAGGGTAAGGGCTTGGCATGGAGGAAGCCCTGAAGCATGTCACACCCCTCTTTGATCAGGAAATCGTTGTGCTGAATTGTCTCAACACCCTCGGCAATCACCGTTAGGGACAAGGCCTTGCCCATGGCAATCGCCGCACGGATGATTGCTGCATCACGGATATCACCCTCGATGCCGCGTACCAGACTGCTATCAAGTTTAATGGTATCAAGGGGCAGATTTTTCAGGGAATTGAGCGAGGAGTAGCCGGTTCCAAAGT
>JAHEMX010000308.1 GCA_024643445.1 Desulfobulbaceae bacterium
CCCCCAAATGGCGTCCAACAGGGAGGCCTGGGCATTCCACTTCAGGCAGGCAGACGGCAGCTGCGCCTATTGGCGGGATGTGGGTGATTTATCGGCCTATCTGGAGGCGAATCTGGAACAGATAACCGGATCGGATGATATTACCCGGTTCAACATCATCCCGGGAATACACAACGTTCCGATTTATCATAGCCACCGGGTTATCTGCCACACCGAAGGGAAACGAAAAATCATTAACTCAAAAATAGCCGATACGGCACGCGTTGATGAAGCTACCATAGAGAATTCGGTTATCTGCCCTCATGCGAGAATTGAGTCCGGAGCAATTGTTAAAAACTCCGTTATTCTGGATGGCGCGGTGATTCACCGCTTTGCCGAGGTAATTGGCGCCGTCGTCGTGCCGAACAGTCAGGTGAGAGGGGATCGGCACAACCACGGTATTTTCCACCCGAGGCTCTCCCCAGCATGGCAGCCCCAACAACAGAGAACCAACTGAGCTCACCGTCGGATGGAAACGATCCTTGACCTGCAGCACCGCTAAAGCTGAAGCAGTTGAAACCGGTTAGATTGCCAAAAAGGCCTTCGCCCTCTGAGCAGCGTCGTTATTTAAACAGGCTCAAATACTTGCCGTATCCCTCCTCTTCGAGCCGGTCCACCGGAACAAAACGAAGCGAAGCCGAGTTCATGCAATAGCGGAGATTGGTCGGCGGCGGTCCGTCCGGAAACACATGGCCGAGATGAGAATCCGCCATTTTGCTTCTCACTTCCGTTCGCGTCATAAAAAAGGAACGATCCGTCTTTTCGACGATGTTCTGAACTTCTAACGGCCTGGTGAAACTGGGCCAGCCGGTACCTGACTCGAATTTATCCTTTGAGCTGAACAGTACTTCTCCCGAAACGATGTCAACATAGAGACCATCCTGATGGTTATCCCAATATTCGTTATGAAAGGCCGGTTCTGTTCCATCCTGCTGGGTGACCTCATACTGCATGGGGCTCAGCTTCTTTTTTAGCTCACTCTGATCGGGTTTCACAAAACCTTCCTGCCATCCCTTGTTTTTCTGCCAGACCGTATCAATAAAATCCTGTCGGCCTGATCCTTCTTTATACATCTTATAATGCAGCACATTTTTCTGGTAATAATCCTGGTGGTACTCTTCGGCCAGGTAAAACGGCTGGGCGGGCAGGATCGGCGTTAAAACCGGGCGATCAAAAATTCCGGACTTGTCCAGTTTCTGTTTCGAGGCTTCAGCGATCGCTTTCTGCTCGTCAGTGCTATAAAATATGGCCGTGCGGTACTGCCTGCCGCGGTCGGCGAACTGACCGCCATCATCGGTCGGATCAATCTGCTGCCAGAACGTTGTCACCAGGGTGTCATAACTCACCTTTTCCGGATTATAACGAACCCTGACCGCTTCATAGTGGCCTGTTCCACCGGCGGAGACTTTTTGATAGTCAGCATCTTCCGCGCTGCCGCCGGTATAGCCGGCGACCACGTCAAGAACACCGTCAAGCTGTTCGAAAGGCGGCTCCATGCACCAGAAACAGCCACCGCCGAAGATTGCCGTTTCCTCCCCTGCCTGGGCCTTTGTATCTGAAAAAAACGTTACCGCGGCAATGACGCCGCAGAGGGCTGTGATCAGTAGGTAGTTCATTTTTGGCTCCTTTTTGAGAAGTATTCTCATGTGCTACAAAATATGCACGGTTGTAGCGGGTGACAAGTAGGTGTTCGGGCTTGAGTGTTTTGCCGTGCTGTGTTATTGCCTCAGGTCAAAATAAGGTGTATAAAAAGACCTGAGAATTATTTTAAAATTTTGCCAAGGGGCCGGAATGAAAAAGCAGAACAACTCGAAACGAACCAAGTTTATTTTTATCACAGGTGGCGTTCTTTCTTCTCTTGGCAAGGGACTTGCTGCAGCATCGATTGGCGCATTGATGGAGAGCCGCGGCCTGACGGTAACCTTCCAGAAACTTGATCCATACATCAATGTCGACCCGGGCACCATGAACCCGTTCCAGCACGGCGAGGTGTATGTGACCGATGATGGAGCGGAAACTGACCTGGACATGGGTCATTACGAACGCTATACCAACGCCGTGATGGCTCAGAAAAACAATTATACCTCCGGCAGAATTTACTATTCGGTCATCACCAAAGAACGCCGCGGCGAATATCTCGGCGGTACGGTCCAGGTAATTCCGCATATTACCGATGAAATCAAACGGTCGGTTCTGCAACTCGACGGCAGCGTGGATATCGCCATCATCGAAATTGGCGGCACCGTTGGAGATATCGAAGGTCTGCCGTTCATTGAAGCGATACGGCAGCTCAGGGGTGATCTTGGCCGGGAATACTCGCTGTTCATTCATTTGACCCTTGTTCCCTACATAAAGTCTGCCGGTGAGGTGAAAACCAAGCCAACCCAGCATTCCGTCAGAGAACTGCGGGCGGACGGTATCCAGCCCGATATCCTGGTCTGCCGGACCGAGGTTCCACTGACCGAGGATTTGAAATCAAAAATAGCGCTGTTCTGCAATGTGCCGACGGATGCCGTTATTACCGCCATAGACGTCGATAACATCTACGAGGTACCCCTCCATCTTCACCGGGAGGGTCTGGACGGCAAAATACTCGAGCTGCTCAACGTCTGGACCGGACAGCCCAATATCAAACCATGGCAGGACCTGGTCAAAAACCTGAAAAACCCGAAAAACACGGTCACGATCGCTATAACCGGGAAATATGTCGATCTGACGGAATCTTACAAGAGCCTGCATGAAGCCCTCATTCATGGCGGCATAGCAAGTCGCTCTAAAGTCCAGCTCCGTTATTTGAGTGCGGAGGATCTTGAATCCAAGGATCCGGCGGAACTGCTCAAGGGCTGTGACGGGATACTGGTGCCGGGCGGATTCGGAAGGCGCGGTGCCGAGGGAAAAATCAAGGCCATTACCCATGCCCGTGAAAATAAAATCCCCTTCTTCGGTATCTGCCTGGGCATGCAGCTTGCGGTCGTTGAATACAGCCGGTCCGTCGCGGGTATCCCGCTGGCCCACTCCTCCGAGCTTGACCCGGAGACCCCTGATCCGGTAATTTACCTGTGCAAGGAGTGGTTTGATTATCGGAACAACCAGGTACAGGTCCGTGATGAAAATTCTGAAATGGGCGGCACCCTGCGTCTTGGCGCCTATCCATGCACACTCAAGAAAAACACGCTCGCCTCTGCTGCCTACCAGGTCCAGGAAATTTCGGAACGTCACCGCCACCGTTATGAGTTCAACAACGACTATCGCCGGAAACTCGAAGAAGCCGGCCTGAAGGTTTCCGGTACCTCGCCTGACAACAATCTTGTAGAAATTGTAGAAATTGAGGATCATCCCTGGTTTCTCGGTTGTCAGTTTCACCCTGAATTCAAGTCCAAGCCGATGAAACCGCATCCTCTCTTCCGTGACTTTATCAAGGCGGCGCTGGATTATAAAAATCGTTTGGCCACATGAAAATCACCCCGGTCACTATCGGCCGCCCGGCCGGTCCCGCGATCAAGGTTGGCACCGGCCTTCCTCTGCTGCTCATAGCCGGCCCGTGTGTTCTGGAATCTGAAGAGCTTGCCCGGCGTGTTGCCGGAACCATGCAGGAAATCTGCTCGGATCTTGGCCTGTCCTATGTCTTCAAAGCCTCATTTGACAAGGCAAACAGAACCGCCATCAGCTCCTACCGGGGCCCCGGTCTGCATGAAGGGTTAGCGATTCTCGGACGCATCAGGGAGGAAATGAAGGTTCCTGTCGTCTCCGATATCCATGATACTTCACAGGTCAAGGCCGCAAGCGAGGTCCTTGATATTATCCAGATTCCGGCCTTTCTCTGCCGCCAGACCGACCTGCTGGCCGCTGCATCGAAAACGGCAAAACCGATCAGCCTAAAAAAAGGCCAGTTCGTTTCACCCTGGGATATGGAACATGCCGTCAACAAGATTCGCGGCGGCGGAGACAGCCAGGTTATGCTCGTTGAACGGGGTGCCAGCTTCGGCTATAACAATCTCGTTGTCGATATGCGCTCTTTGCAGGTCATGCAGGGTTTTGACTGTCCGGTGATTTACGATGCCACCCACTCGGTGCAGCTGCCCGGCGGCGCCGGAAGCTCATCCGGTGGACAGCGGGAATTTATCGCCCCGCTCTCACGGGCCGCAGTTGCGGCGGGAATCGACGGTTTGTTTATGGAAGTGCATCCCGACCCGGACAATGCCTTTTGTGACGGTCCGAATTCCATAGCCCTGAACGATATTCGCGGGATTCTGGAACAGATCGTGCGGATCCGGGCCTGTCTTGCAGATTTCACCGGCCAGTAACCATGAGTGATCCCTGTCAACCTTCTGGTCCCGGCAACGACCATCCTTCCGACTGCCAGATCCTGGAGGCTTACCGCAAACGCTCACAGGAAAAAGCACGTTCCCAGGACAGCCCGGAGCAACGGATCCTCTACGCCAAGGCCGAGCCGCTCAGGCTGTTGCTGCTTGATGTGGATGGGGTGCTTACCGATGGCTCCCTTCTTTATTCTGAGAACGGCGTTGAAACAAAATCCTTCAATACCCAGGACGGACTCGGCATTCGCCTGGTGCAAAAGGCAGGAGTCGATGTCGGCATTATTACCGCCCGCACCTCGGATCTCGTCAGGCAAAGAGCTGAAGAGCTCGGCATGAAATATATCTTCCAGGGTATCGGCAGGAAGCTTGAATCCTATAAAGAAATAATCCGGCAGGCAGGTTTGCAGCCCTATCAGGTCTGTTATATGGGAGACGACTGGATTGATCTGGCCCTGCTCAGCCGGGTCGGCCTCGCAGCCTGCCCGGCAAACAGCGTTGCCGAGGTCAAGGATGCTTGTCATTTCATCTCCAGCCGTTCAGGCGGACACGGTGCGATCCGGGAAGTCTGTGATCTCATCGTCAGGGCCAAAGGCGCCTACGCCAATCTCCTCCAGCAATTCTTGGGCTGATGCTGAACCGTCGCAACCTACTCTGGCTGATTCCGCTTGTTCTGCTCGTCAGTTTTCCCGTCTGGCGCCTGCCCGTTGCCTCATTCCTTCAACCGCGGGGGAGTTATGATCCCGGCTCCGGCGAACAGAATCCGAATAGCCAGAATTTTG
>JAHEMX010000309.1 GCA_024643445.1 Desulfobulbaceae bacterium
CCAAAGCCGCAGGGAAAGTACGGCGGTGAAAGATGAATACGCCAAGGAGTTCGGGAATGAAGGCAATGCGAGGAGCGGTTGGATTAAAAATATAGTCTTTGTTTCCGGTGGTCTCGTCCTTCTGGTGCTCGGCTCGCGCTGGCTCGTCGATGGAGCCGTATCCTTTGCCAAATATATGGGTGTCAGCGAACTGGTTATAGGTTTGACGATTGTTGCAGCCGGTACTTCTCTGCCTGAAGTGGTTACCTCGATAATTGCGGCTGTTCGCGGCGAACGCGATATCGCGGTTGGTAATGTCGTTGGTAGTAACCTCTTCAATCTCATGGGCGTGCTTGGAGTTGCGAGTATCGTTTCGCCCACCGGCATTGAAGTCTCAGCTGCGGTTATCAGATTCGATATCCCGGTCATGATTGCGGTAGCGTTCGCCTGCCTGCCAATATTTTTTACCGGTGGGGTGATTAGCCGACAGGAAGGTGCGTTATTGCTGGGGTATTACGCGGTCTATACGTTGTATCTTATCCTGGGCGCAGCTGCTCATGATGCCTTGTCGGGGTTCAGTGCCGTCATGCTGTACTTCGTGATTCCGCTTACTGTGGTCACTATGATTATTGTAGCGGTGCGAGAAATACGCAGGAGAAACAGGAGCGAGCCTGAATGATTCCAGAGACAGTCATGGGCCGCCCGACAAAACACGGCACTGGATCTCTTAACCGCCGGCGTTCCTTTGCGGCCTGAGAGTCTGGTCATTATACGAGAAGAGGAATCTGACATGAGTTTTTGGAACTTGAGTACCCTAAAGTTGGAAACGTTCCGTCCCGGAATACTTAGCAAGGCGGAATTTGGTCAGGACCTGGTCATGGTCTGCATGGAAATAGAAGAAGAAAAGGAAGATAGAGGGCATATACATACCTTTGATCAATGTGGCATCGTTTTGGATGGTCAAATAGAGATGTATATTGGTGAAGAGCGCAAATTACTGATGCCCAATGAATCCTATTTTATACCGGCTGGCGTGCCGCATGGTTGGAAAACCCTGGATAAATCAGTAAAGCTATTGGACATATCCTTAAAAGAATCAAAATGAGGTATCAATTGTGAGAAAAAGAGGAAGGAGCAGGTCAACCGATAAAGACAGCCCCTTTCACGTGCCCAGACCCTTTCAGCGACTTGAGCTGAATATTCCGGCAAATAACCATTCATTTTTTTTCAATGCAGTCAATGGATAAAACTGACCGCGCCAGGTAATGCCACCCGAGCGGTGCGCTATCCAGACCGCCCGCAGAATGATATAGGCGCTAATATAAGGGGTCAGGAACAGGTACGGTACCGCCGCGGGTGTCACCCCTGCCCGTATCATCCCCGCGCCGATACCGCCAATTCTGAGCAGAACGGCCAGCAGAAAAACATAGCGCGCGGCACCGCCGCTGATGAAGACGAGCCAGAAAGGCATGATGAGAGCGGCAGCAATGCAGAAAACACCGGCGAAGGCCAGCCAGGCGCGGTAATAAAAAAAGGAGTAGACGTTTTTCATCAGTCCGGAAACCATTTCACCGACCGTTGCGTACCACGGCAGGGTGACATATTCCTGCGCCAGCAGGCAGTCCTGCCTGAAACCACCTTGCTTGACCCGTTTACCGAGAAAGACATCATCAATGACCTGCATCCTGATCGTTTCATGGCCGCCGATCTCCCGGTAAACGGAACGGCGCACCATGTTGAAGGCCCCGATACCGACAAAACAGCGGCTCGCGGGATCTTTTGCTTTCCACGGTTTTAGCAGAAACAGCAGGCCGGCCCCGCTGTCGCTGATCAGGGCGTTTAAAAGCGGGCTGCCGCCGCTGTTCTGGAAAATCAGCGTCAGATGATCGAGTTCCTTCTCCTGCATGACCCTGACGGATCGCGATACCGTCGATGCATCCAGGCAGACATCGGCATCGGTAAAGATCAGGTATTCGCCCCGTGCTGCCTGTGCCGCGGTCTTCATGGCATGCGGCTTGCCGAGCCAGCCGTCCGGCAGGGTCGAGACGGTCATCAGTGTGATGGCCGGATACGCCCGCCTGACTCTTTCTATGGCCTCCGCGGTACGGTCGGTCGAGCGGTCGTTGACCACAATGATCTCCAGGTTGGGATACCCCTGCCGGGCAAGGGAGGCGAGGCCGCTTTCGATCGAGTTCTCTTCATTGCAGGCAGGCACGATGATCGTTACCAGGGGGGCGGATGCGCCGTCCCAGACGTTGAAGTCGGCAAGCCTGCCAAGGCTGCCATAGCCCCGGAGAAGGATGATCAAAACCGCCAGTATCACGGTCAGGCAGAGCAGGGAAACAACGAGGTACATCACCTATAACACCTTTTCCAGGGATAAACGATACACCACCCTCAGCCGCGGTATGCACTGATGATAAACGGCCAGGGGCAGATTCGTGGCTAACTTTCTGAAGCATAGTGACAAAGAGTACCCCCGGCAACAAGCTTCCTTCATTTTTTTTTATTTATGGTTAGTGTCAGGGCAGGAGATCAATGATGAACCAGGGAATCTTATTTTATCTGCTTGTTGCTGCGGTAACCCATTTCTCAGTCGTTGCGGGGATGGCTATTCTGCTGACAATCGGCCATTCCGTCTATGCCCGGGCCACAAAAACGACAGGCAGCCAGGCGACGGCAACGGTTTTCAGGAAACAGATTAACTATCTTTTTATCATATTCAGCATCGCCCTGCTGACCGGCTGTCTGCCGCTCATGGTCAGCCAGGAAACCGCCGGATTTTTTTACCGGGCAGCGCTGCTGATCGATATTGTCGGTCCACTGCTCGTTTTACTGCAGACCCTGCGCGGACTCAAGGCGGCACCTGCAGAAACCGGGCCGCAGGCAAAACGCCGATAGCCCGGCAGTACCTGGCTCTGCCGCCCATCATCTGCCCTCCCCCGCCTCCCGAGAGACAAGGAGCACATTCGAGCCGCAAGCCGGGCGGCTTCTTGCCCGGAGCGGTTTCTGTTTTATACTTTTCCGATATGTCACTTCCGACCTATCAATGGAGACAAACAATGCACATCAAAAAAATAATTTTCTTTTCTCTGCTCGCACTGGCTGTCGCCCATACCGCCTTTGCCCAGACTGAATCACGCTTGCACAAGATCCTGCAATCCGGCGAACTGCGCGTAGGTACGACCGGCGACTGGAACCCGATGAGCCTCAGGGATCCGGCAACGAACAGTTACATCGGTTTTGATATCGATGTGATGCATGAACTGGCCAAAGACATGGGGGTAAAACTGAGTTTTGTGCCAACCGAATGGAAAACCCTGATCAACGGCATCGTTGCCGACAAATATGATATCAGCACGAGCGCCTCGATTACCGCCCAGCGCATTCGTACCGTTGGTTTTACCGCATCCTATTACCAGATCAGCACCGTCCCCCTGACGCTGAAGAAGAATCTTGACCGCTTCCGGGACTGGGATGACATCAACAAGGTTTCGGTGACCGTGGCGGTAACGCTCGGAACATCCCAGGAACAACAGGTAAAGAGTTTCTTTCCGGAGGCGAATATCCGCAGTATCGAGTCTCCGGCCCGTGACTTTCAGGAGGTACTGGCCGGCCGGGCTGACGTTTCCGTCACCAGTAACCTCGAAGCGGCCCTGCTCACCCAGGTCCATTCGCAACTGGCCGTTGTGCCGGTATCCGAGCCGAGAACCCCGGCGGATCTGGCCTTTATCGTGCCGCAGGATGATCAGGTCTGGCTGAATTTTCTGAACCACTGGATCAGCATCAAAGAGAACCAGGGATTTTTTGCCGCCCTGCAGGGCAAGTGGATGCCGATCAACTAGATGAAAACCGGCCGGTCTTCACACCACAAGGATCACCATCGCCTCCTGCCCATCCTTGTCTTCCCGGTTTTATTCATACTGGGCGGCTGCGCAAACGCCGAGTACCATTGGGGCTGGTTTGAGATTCTGCCGACGACGGACAGAGGCGTCAGCAACCTGCGTTTTCTGGTCAGCGGCATGTGGCTGACCATTCTGATCTCGTCGGTGGCTATTTTCTTCTCGGTGCTGATCGGCCTGCTGGTTGCCTTGCCCGGTCTTTCCGCGAGGCGATTCTGGCGGGGATTGAACCGAACCTATGTGGAGCTGTTTCGATCAATACCGGTTCTGGTACTCATCCTCTGGGTGTATTATGGCCTGCCGGTCGTTCTCGGCATTTCCCTGACCCCGCTGATGGCAGGCATTGTCTCACTGGCCGTAAGCGACAGCGCCTTTGAGGCGGAAATTTTCCGGGCCGGTATTCAGTCCATCGAGCGGGGGCAGACCGAAGCCGCCGATTCCCTTGGTTTGAGCTATATGCAGAAGATGCGGCTGATCATCCTGCCCCAGGCGCTGCGCAGGATACTCCCTCCCCTGGGAAACCAGTTTGTCTACATGCTGAAGATGTCGTCGCTGCTGTCGATAATCGGTCTGCAGGAACTGACCCGAAAGGCAAACGAGCTGACCGTGACCGTCTATCGGCCGCTTGAAATATACACGATACTGGTCCTGGAATACCTGGTTCTTATCCTGATCGTCTCGTGGCTGGTGAGAAAACTCGAGAGACGCCTGGATACAACCATTCAGCCTGCCGTCTGAGAACCTGTCGGAAAAGCACTCCGACAGGCTCTATAACAGTGCGCCCCGGTCGAAACAGGCATCATCCCAGCCAATGCAGGCGTGATCGGTCCCGCCCTGGACGCAGAAGAGCCAGCCGCACGGCAGATAGTCTTCAGGCCCTTATACCGGGATGCCCCAGATCTCGTTGGAGTACTGCTTTATCGTCCGGTCGGTTGAGAACTTGCCCATCCGCGCGACATTGAGGATAGCCTTGCGCGTCCAGAGATCCTGGTCCAGATAGACTTCGTTGACCTGATGCTGACACCTGATGTAGGACTCCAGGTCATTGATCAGCAGATACTGGTCATGGGGACTCATCAGGCTGTCAACCAGCGGCTTGAAGAGCGCTTTATCACCGCGGCTGAAGACGCCGCCGGCAAGTGCCTCGATGATCCGGGCAATATCGCTGTTGCCGCTGTAGATCTGCTCGGGTGTGCGGCTGGTATGAATCCGTTCGTATTCGGCTTCATCGGCATCAAGTCCGAAGATAAATATA
>JAHEMX010000310.1 GCA_024643445.1 Desulfobulbaceae bacterium
AGGTCTGAACGCAGGAAAAAGGCACCTTTTGAGGTACCGCCGCGCATCCATGTACAGTTTATTCCCGAATTCATGAGCGGTATTTGAGTCCTTTGTTCCGGAGTTTATCGCGCATGTCATAGATATCAAGACCAAGTTCCCCCGCCTTCAGGCGTGCCCTGGTCTGATTTTCCTTTTCTTCTCTGGCCCGGGTCTTCTGCAGCACCTCTTCGGCTTCGTCCCTGCGCACCACGACGACGCCATCGTCGTCTGCGATGATGATGTCACCCGGATTGATGAGTGCTCCGGCACAGACCACCGGTACATTTACCGAACCGAGTGTCTCCTTGACGGTACCCTGCGCGCAGACCGCCTTCGACCAGACAGGAAAACCGAGTTCTTCCAGTGCCCTGATATCCCGGCATCCGGCGTCAATGACCAGACCCCGCACACCGCGAAAGAGAAGCGAGCTCGCCAGTAATTCACCAAAATAGCCGGCATCGGAGGGCGATGTAGGCGCCACCACCAGGATATCTCCGTCCTGGCATTGCTCGACAGCAACGTGAATCATCCAGTTGTCGGCGGGTGGAATCGAAACCGTTACCGCTGAACCGGCAATGTGCGCGCCGGGGTAGATCGGCCGCATACAGGAGGCGAGCAGCCCCCGGCGGCCTTGTGCTTCATGAACCGTTGCCACGCCGAAAGAGGCAAATGCATCGGTAACGGCTTTGTCCGCACGAACGATATTTTCTATGACCACGTTATTCATGACAATTCATCCACGGTTTTGGGGAAAATGGACTGGAAGGCCTCTGCGTAACGAGCCGGCCGGCCGCCGGCCTGGCCTCCAGAGTTTCGACGGAACTGGTTGCCCCGGTTCTCGGCAACGTTGGTGTAATAGGCCCAGAGATGCTCCTGGCCCTGCATGCATTCAATGGCTGCCTGCTTTTTCCCCCAGACATCGGTGATATCGAGGATAATATCAGGTTTCCAATGGCATTGCTCGGTCTGGTGAGGCTCGAAAAGATAGACCTGGGGGGCGCCCAGTATCTTCTCGCCCGGTTTGTGGCCCCAGGCCTGCGCAATCATCCGGGCATCCAGCGTCATTCTTGTCGCGGCTGGATGATCGGTATTATAGGGGTCCTCCAGGGAATGGCTGACGACGAAGGCGGGCTGAACCTTTCTGAATACATCCACCAGCCGGTTCATGGCTTTCTCGTCGATCTGCAGCGGGTAATCGCCGAGATCAAAACAGATGAGCTCCGAGACGCCCAGGACTTCTGCCGCTGCCCGGGCCTCGTCTTTGCGGGCCTCCTTGACGCGTTCGAGCGTCATGCCCTGCTGTTTCCAGAGTTTGGCGGATTCCCCGCGCTCGCCAAAACTCAGGCAGACAACGGTGATATCATATCCCTTTTCAGCATGGGCGGCGATTGCCCCGCCTGCCCGCCAGACGAAATCGGCCGCGTGCGCACTGACTATTAAGGCTGTTTTTTTACTCATGGGAAAACTCCATATCATCAGGATTGCCGGGAAACCCCGGCGGAAGATCGAGTGAACGGCCACACCATACATGGCCGGTGAGCAAATGACAACGTAAGCAAGGATTAAAATGATGTAAACCCTGAAAAAATATTTCTTGCCCAAAAGAGTGCGAGATAATACCTTGTAGTCATTCCTTCTGGAATGACAGGCTGGCCCGGACTTGTCGCCAGTAATGTTCTATCCTGGCAGAACGCTGCATATGATGATCGGATTCAGGTGCAAATCGAATTGTGCATTGATTCTGCGCTCCAGGTGTCATCGTCTTTCCGATCAGTTTTTACAGACAACATCCGATGAGAAGTACTATGGCAAGTAGCAAACAACACAAAATCAGAGGAGGATACCAATGAAGCTGAGTAAAGCAGGATCCCGCATCCCCGGTATGGCGTTAGCTTTTGTTGCCGTTGCTTGTTTTGTCGCGGCTGTACCGCTGTCAGCCCTCGCCGCTGTTGACTTTTCCGGCAAGCGGATCGAGTGGATAGTTCCCTTCAGCGCAGGGGGCGGCTCGAGCCAGTGGGCCCAGTTCCTGGCCCCGCTGCTTTCCGAGCAGCTGCCCGGGAAACCGGCCATCGCCGTACAGAACATTCCCGGCGGCGGCTCGACCAAAGGCGCCAACCAGTTCGCCCTGCGCGCCAAACCGGACGGGCTGACCATACTCGGAACCTCCGGGTCGACACAATTTCCCTACCTGCTTGGCGACAAGCGGGTCCAGTATGAATACAAGGACTGGCACCTGATCATGGCGACTCCGACCGGCGGGGTTTTCTATGTCAGCTCCGACCTGGGTATTAAATCCGCCAAGGATCTGATGCAGCTCAAAGGCAAGGACCTTATCTACGGCAGCCAGGGTGCGGACTCCCTTGACCTGGTACCCCTGCTGGCCTTTGAACTGCTCGGCCTCGATGTCAAGGCCGTATTCGGCATGAAAGGACGCGGCGACGGGCGGCTCGCTTTCGAGCGCGGGGAAGTGAATCTCGATTACCAGACCTCGGCCGCGTACCTGAAAAACTCCGTTCCGCTGGTTGAAAGCGGCAAGGCCATTCCGATATTTTCCTGGGGTACCATGGATGACAACGGCAAAATCGTGCGTGATCCAACTTTCCCCGATCTTCCCAGTTTCCCGGAAGCTTACGAAATGGCCAAGGGTGAGAGGCCGTCCGGTGATGCCTGGGATGCCTGGAAGGCCTTTTACGTTTCCGGATTTCCCGTTCAGAAGATGATCTTTCTGCCCAAGGGCACCCCTCCTGAGATCGTCGAGGCCTGGCGGGCAGCAGCAAAGGCCATGATATCCGCACCTGATTTTGCCGCCAAGGCTGAAAAAATCCTCGGCTCCTACCCGCAGGCGGTGGGGCAACCTGCTGAGATAATGAAGGAGCAGGCAATCACGGTCACCCCGGCAGCCAAGGAATGGATCAGAAACTGGCTGACAACTAAATACCACGTAGAACTCTGATTCTCTTCTCAGCAAAAAAAAATGGGCGTCTGTACGGAAAGGCGCCCATTTTTCTGGTAAAAGACCACTCCTGACAGGCGAAACCGTCTTCATAGTTGAGGGAAAAACGAAATGATTGAGGCCCTGTTTTCAGCACTCCAGGTCGTTACGAGCGGCACCCATCTGCTTTATCTGGCGGCTGGGGTTTCCCTGGGACTGGCCATCGGCATCCTGCCCGGTCTGGGCGGCATAGCGGGGTTATCCCTGCTGTTGCCCTTTATCTATGGTATGGAGCCGATTTCAGCGCTGGCCATGCTGATCGGCCTGGTTGCGGTGATTCCCACCTCGGATACCTTTACTTCGGTACTGATGGGCATTCCCGGCTCCAGCGCCTCCCAGGCGACGGTCCTGGATGGTTTTCCCCTGGCCAAAAAAGGGCAGGCGGCCCGGGCGCTGAGCGCTGCCTTTGCGGCCTCGCTGTTTGGCGGCCTATTCGGCGCGGCGGTGCTGACCGGGTTTATTCTGATTGCCCGGCCGGTAATTCTGGCATTCGGCTCCGCGGAGTTGTTCATGCTCGCGGTCATGGGGTTGAGCATGGTCGGTGTTCTTGCCGGGAAGAGTCTCTCCAAGGGGTTGGCCGCCTGCGGTCTCGGACTGCTGATCGGCAGTATCGGCGGGGCACCGGCCACCGGCGAATACCGGATTTCTTTCGATACCCTCTACCTGATGGACGGCATCCCGCTGGTCATCGTCGGCCTCGGCATCTTCGCCTTTCCCGAGATTATCGATCTGGCCCGCCAGAACCGGACGATCGCCAAGTCCAACGTTCTCGGCAAAGGCTGGCTCGATGGCTTGAAGGACATGATCCACCACCGCTGGCTCTGTTTACGCTGTGCGACGATCGGTTGCCTGGTCGGCGCGCTGCCCGGTCTTGGCGGCAGTGTTGTCGACTGGATTGCCTATGGGCATGTAGTCCAGGCGGCCAAGGATAAATCGAAATTCGGCACGGGAGACATCCGTGGCGTCCTGGCACCGGAATCCGCCAATAACGCCAAGGAAGGGGGGGCGCTGATTCCGACACTGCTCTTCGGTATCCCCGGATCCGGCGGTATGGCGGTCTTTCTTGGCGGTATGGTGCTGATCGGCATGGAGCCGGGACCGTCAATGGTCGGTGCCGATCTTGATGTGACTTACGCCATCATCTGGTCGCTTGCCCTGGCGAATGTTATCGGGGCGGGTTCGTGTCTCCTCCTGTCGCCTGCCGTCGCGCGTCTGACCACCATTCCCTACGGCTACATGGCGCCGTTCATGATTCTGGTAATTTCCTTCGCCTCATTCCAGGCCTCCCGAGATTTCTATGATCTGCTTACCCTGCTGGCGGTTGGGCTGCTGGGGGTGGGCATGAAGCGGTTTGAATGGCCCCGCCCTGCTTTTCTGATCGGGTTCGTGCTGGCGGACAATACCGAAACGTATCTCTACCAGGCTCTGCAGTTTTATGAGTGGGGTTTTCTGCTCAAGCCCGGCGTCATTATCATCGGCTGCCTGGCGGCGATCTCGATCTGGATGGGCAGCAGAAATCCTCCCGATAATCCCGTCGTATCAGAAGAAGAGAAAAAATCCCATGCGGTCAACCGGAAACCTCAGCTCGCTTTTGCCGGCGGGATCTTCCTGTTTTTTCTTCTTGGCCTGGTCGATGCGTTCCAGCACTCGTTTCTGGGCGGGGTATTTACCGGCGGGGTGTCGGCCGTGATGCTGCTCTTTTCAGGCATCGTCATCTGGCAGCTGGCAACCGGGGATGTCGATGCCCCGGTCAATTATGATCATGAAGTTTCCGGGGAGCACGTAGACGTTAAAAACGTCGCCAGCCTCGGCCACTATATCTACTGGTTTATCGCATTTATCATCGGGGTGGCACTGTTCGGCTTCCTCATTGCCCTGGTGCTTTTTTTCGTCGCCTTTATTCGCGCCAAAACCGATGCGTCCTGGTTGAAAATCATCATCCTGACTGGTGCCGCCGCCCTCAGCGTCACTATACTGGCGCACTTCATGGTCCTGGATTTTCCGCGCGGCGTGCTGCAGAACCTTGTCGATCTGCCGTGGCCGCTGCGATAACGACGAGGCGGTTTTATCCCCTGCGTCTGATCCGGAGTCCGGGGGCGTCGTGCCGGATGACCGTCTC
>JAHEMX010000311.1 GCA_024643445.1 Desulfobulbaceae bacterium
TTCCCGCCTGACGGCGCCTGCCTCGGCGGCCTCCGGCAAAACAAATCCGTATGAAGGGTCCAAGACCGTCAGGACCATCTGCACCTATTGTGCCGTCGGCTGCGGAATCGAGGCGGAAGTTCAGAATGGTGTCTGGGTTCGCCAGGAAGTCGCCCAGGATCATCCGGTTTCCCGCGGTGCGCACTGCTGTAAAGGCGCCGGTGCCATCGATATGGTTACCAGCGAAAAACGGCTGAAGAATCCGCTGAAGCGGGTAAACGGCAAGTGGTCCAATATTTCCTGGGACCAGGCGCTCGATGAGATCAGCAAAAAGCTGCTCGATATCAGGGAGAAAAACGGGCCCGATGCCCTGCATTTCAACGGGTCGGCCAAAGTCTCGACCGAGATGGCCTACCTGCAACGGAAATTTGCTGCCTTCTGGGGGTCGAACAACATCGACCACCAGGCCCGTATCTGACACTCTACTACGGTGGCAGGTGTCGCCAATACATGGGGTTACGGAGCAATGACCAACAGCCTGAACGATATCAGGCATGCCAAGAGTATGATTTTTATCGGTTCCAACGCACCTGAAGCGCATCCTGTAGCAATGCAGCATGTCCTTCATGCAAAAGAGAAAAACAATGCACCGCTCATCGTTGTCGATCCGCGGCGCACGAAACTGGCCGCAAAGGCCACGGACTACATCCGTATCCGTCCGGGTACCGATGCGGCCTTCATGATGGGTCTGATCAACGCGGTCATCACCAATGGCTGGGAAGATAAGGAGTTCATCAGAACCAGGGTCGCCGGTTATCAGGAGATGGCCGCGGTGGCCGTGCACTATACGCCGGAAGTGGTCGAGGACATTACCGGTATTCCCGCTGCAGAGGTGACGAGGATTGCCCGGATTCTGGCGGAAAACCGCCCGACCTCTCTGACCTGGTGCATGGGCGGTACCCAGCATCATATCGGTTCCTCCATTACCCGCAGCTTCTGTATCCTGCAGCTGGTACTCGGCAACATGGGCGTCTCGGGCGGCGGTACCAATATCTTCCGCGGACACGACAACGTCCAGGGCGCCACGGACATGTGCGTTCTCTCCGACAACCTGCCGGCCTATTACGGGCTGAGTGACGGTGCCTGGAAACACTGGTGCCGGGTCTGGGATGTCGATTATGAGTACATCAAGGGACGATTCCCGTCCAAGGACTGGATGAACAAGAAGGGATTTACCCTGGCGCGCTGGTACGAAGGCGTTCTCCAGGAAGAAAAGATTCACCAGGATACCCCGATCAAGGCCATGATCCAGTGGGGTTGCGGATCCAACTCCAACTCGCAGTATTTTAAACTGAAGAAGGCCTACGACATGCTAGATCTGCTTGTTATCGTGGATCCCTTCCCTTCCATGGCGGCGGTCATGAGCGATAAGGACAATGCCTATATCCTCCCGGCAACCAGCCAGTACGAGACATCAGGAAGCGTCACTTCCACTTCGCGGCAGATCCAGTGGCGCAACAAGGTGGTCGATCCGATTTATGACAGCAAGGATGATTACACCATCATGGCCGAGTTGGTGAAGCGTTTTGGCTTTGCCGATGAATTCTACAAAAATATCAAAGAAATTCCGGAAGACATCACCCGGGAACTCGGCCGCGGCTCGCTGACCATCGGCTACAACGGTCCGACCCCCGAGCGCATCAAAAAGCATATGGAAAACTGGCATACCTTTGATATCGAGACCCTGCGGGCCAACGGCGGACCGTGTGACGGTGATTATTACGGTATGCCGTGGCCGTGCTGGACCGATGAGCACCCCGGTACGCCGATCCTCTACGATATATCAAAATCGGTTGCCGAAGGCGGACTGCCCTTCAGGAATCGTTTCGGCAATGAGAGGACCTATGAAAGCAGCGGCCGTACGGAAGACCAGCTGGCCGCGCCCGGAGTCTTTAACCCGGGTTCCGAGGTGGAGGGCGGCTATCCTGAATTCAAGGACGTCGTGCCGGGCACCAACTGGAAGACGGATCTCAGTCAGGAAACCCTGAAAGTGGCGATCAAGCGGGGCATGGCGCCATTCGGCAACGCCCGGGCCCGCTGCGTGGTCTGGGACTTCCCGGACAAGGTGCCGATCCATCGCGAACCCCTGCATTCGCCTCGTCCCGATCTGGTCGAGAAGTATCCGACCTACAAGGACAAGGAGAATCATTTCCGGGTTGATACGCGCTATGAGAGCGAGCAGAATCCCGAGCTCTACAAGAAGTTCCCGTATGTCCTTACCACCGGCCGCATGGTCGAGCATATGGGCGGCGGGGCAGAGACACGGTCAAACAAGTATCTGGCCGAACTGCAGCCGGAAATGTATGCCGAAATTAACCCACGCCTTGCCAACAATCTTGGTATTCGCGCAGACGAGATGATCTGGATCGAATCTCCCGAGGGTGGAAAAATCAAGGTCAAGGCGTTCCTGACGGAACGCGTTGATGACAAGACCATATTCCTGCCCTATCACTTCGGCGGCATGTTCATGGGCGAGTCCCTGCTTGATAAATACCCGAAAGGACATGAGCCGTATGTTATCGGAGAACCGGGTAATATCTGTACCAACTATGGGTATGATATCATCACACAGATCCAGGCCACGAAAGATGGTTTGTGTAATATCAGCCGGGCTTGATTATGATTTCACGGCCTGATTTGGAGGAACATTAAAATGGCAAGAATGAAATTCTTATGTGATGTGGAACGCTGCATCGACTGTAGTGGGTGCGTGGTTGCCTGTAAAGAGGGTAACCAGATACCGGTTGGTGTGAACAGGCGTCGGGTGATAACCCTCAACCAGGGCCAGGCCGGAGAGAAATCTATCTCTGTCTCCTGTATGCATTGTGCCGATGCGCCCTGCATAGCCGTATGTCCGGTAGATGCCATCTATCAGCGTGAAGACGGTGTGGTGCTGGTCAGCAAGAAAACCTGCATCGGCTGCGGCTATTGTTTTATGGCATGTCCGTTCGGTGCCCCCCAGTTCCCGAAGGGAGCCGCGTTTGGCGCCCGCGGGGCGATGGATAAGTGCACCTTCTGTGCCGGCGGCCCCGAAGAGACCTTCAGCCAGGAAGAGAAGAAACTCTACGGGCAGAACCGTATCGCCGAAGGCAAGCCGCCGCTCTGCGCCGCCATGTGTGCGACCAAGGCACTGCTGGCAGGCGATGCCGATGTCGTCGCCGATGTGTATAGGGAACGGGTGTTTGCCCGCGGCTCGGGCGTCAATGCCTGGGGCTGGGACAAGGCCTACAATAAGAAATAGCTGGTGAAACCGGGGGGTGGGGTTTTTCGCACCCCCCGGAATCCTTGCCAAGGAGTTCTTTATGCAGCGACTCATTTTACCCGGGGCAGTGCTGTCTGCTGTTCTGGCAGCAAGTTTTGTCATTGGTGCGAACGCGGCCGGTGCGGACCTGCTGGTTAATTTTGCCCAAGGCTCGTCTGCTGATTACTACAAGGATCTCATTGCTTTTATCACCGGTGACTGGCAGCAGTTTGGCCGTTTGTTTACCGAACTGCAGGGCCAGGTATTCTGGAAAGTGTTTCTGGCCGTCATAACGATTGTCCCCCTGGCTTTTTTCCTTCACTATCTGGTGATCGGTGCCATGGAGTTCTCGCATGACGGAGAGCAGGTACTGTTTTTCCCGCTTTTCGCCAGGATCATTCACCTCATAGCCGCCATATCCTTCGGGCTGCTGGCGCTCACCGGGCTGATGGTCATCCTCGGGAAATTTCTCGGGGGCGGCACCCTGGTCAGAACAGCGCGCTACATCCATATCGGGGCGGCTATCGTCTTCGCCTGTGATGCACCGCTGATGTTTCTGATGTGGGTGAAAGACATGCTGCCGGCCGTGTATGACATCAAGTGGCTGTTCATCCTCGGCGGCTATCTGAGCAAGCAGAAGAAACCGGTGCCCGCGGGGAAATACAATGCCGGCCAGAAGATGTGGTTCTGGGGAGCAACCGTCGGCGGCGGCGTCATGGCCTATACCGGCTATGTGATCTGGAACATGGGGGCCTCGCTCGACACCGTCCGGTTGTACGTGATTGTTCACAACGCGCTCGGTGCGGGCCTGGTTGCCTTTTTCCTGACCCACCTGTACATGTCCCTCTTTGCGATAAAGGGATCCCTGAACAGCATGATAACGGGATACAAGCCGAAGAGCGAGGTCGATATCCTGCACAGCAGATATAAATACTAAAAAGATCTCCAGTCAAACAGCGCACGGCTTACTGCTGGATACGAAAGGGACCACCCGTAAGGGTGGTCCCTTTCTCATTGCTACCTTGCTACCGTTTCAGCAATCTTTCTCGGGCGTCCTGGGGGCTGCATCGACAGGCAAACCGAATCGGAATTGGTGTCGCCCTGACAGACTTGCTGCAATGAAACATCATCATAAAAAAATGCGGACAGTATCTAAAACTGTAGTAATCTCTTAAGCAATTGGTATCCCCTTTGCCGGCCGCTCGTTCAGGCTGCGCTGAACGGAAGACCTTCTTTTCCGAGCCTTACACCAGCTTCTGGGAACGGTTTTTGAGCGGGATTCTTGGATTGCTTCCGGTGGAGTCACAACTGTAGTGAGGTTTTTCGAGAATGTGCGAACTCATTGAAAGATCAGGCTCCTTCATCGGGGAAGGATTTGCCAATCGATCGACCGGGAGAGGGCCGCATGAAGGGTTGCAGGCTCAGGGATTATGGGTTGTTTGCCTGGCGGCCGCTGTTAGTGCGGGACAGGACAGGGCCAGCATACCTGTGGCGAAAGGTCAGTGTTGCGTTTTATACATCTCCCAGGCCGTATCGAGCATCCGGTTTGCAAACCCCCACTCGTTGTCAAACCAGGCCATGACGTTTACCAGCCGGCCTCCGCACACGCTGGTATGGCCGGCGTCCACCACCGCGGAATGGGGGTCATGGGTGAAATCGCAGGAAACCAGGGGAAGTTCGGTATAGCCGAGAATTCCCTTGAGCGGCCCTTCTGCCGCCATCCTCAAAAGTTCATTGATTTCTGCGGCTGACGTCTGCCTGCTGATCTGTGCGGTGAGCTGCATGGTGGAGACATTGGCGACCGGAACACGCAGTGCAACGGCGTTGAAACGGCCCCTCAGGTGCG
>JAHEMX010000312.1 GCA_024643445.1 Desulfobulbaceae bacterium
TCCATCCTGGGGGAACTTGAAAAAGGAGCAAAAGACAGTAAGACCCGGGACTCGATCAACTTTCTTGTTTCGGTTATTAAAAAACCGATCACGGACCAGGACGGGAAAAAATCGGATGGGGCGCCGAAAAAGCCCGTATTTCCCGAGAACCCGGATTTTTCCATCGAAGAGATCCAGGCCTTTACCACCAAGAACAAACCTCATCCAAGAATTCTCTCCCAGCTTCCCGAGGTCCCGACAACCAACGAAACCCTGACCATCCTGCTGCTGATGGCCCAGCATCCGCAGCCGCTGCAGAACCAGATCCGCATGCAGCAGTACTTCCGGGAGATCCTTTCCGGACCGCTCCAGGATAAAACCTGGTTAATACTCAGCGGCGGGCTGCACAATGTTATTCTTACCGGCAACGACGCGCTGATTCGACTGGCGGTCAAACTTGTCTGCGACCCGCTGAGACGCTCTACATACACCAACCCCCTCAACCTGCTGGCGCTCACCCTCGAACTCTGCAACAAGGCGGAGTACCTGCATCTCTGGCCATACGCGGTAAACGAGCTGCTGGCCAATGGCTGCAGCGCCGACCCGGCCGCATACCAGAAAATCAGCGAAGCCGCCGCCCGTATAACGGAAGGAGAAATGCTCTCCGTCCTGCCAAAATTAAAGGAACTCGATTCCTTTCAGGACAATGTGATTGCAGCGGACATCTTTACCGGTCTGACGCAGGCCTGCTTCCCGCTCTTTGCCTTTCTGCTCAAGACCCAGGTCGGCCAGCCGGTCGGTGACCGGGTTATCGGCGGGCTCAGGAGAGATCCCCCCGACTGGCTCATCAAGGCCGTTGTCAACATGCTCGATTTTTCAATACAGGAGCACAAGGTTTTTCTCTACTCGTATCTCCGGCAGACGGCAGCGGCAAAACCGACGGATGAATTGAGGTTGGCGGCCGCCAAAATCGTCACGCAGCATCTGCCAGCCCTGCCCGAGGAACGGCGGGCCGAACTCTGGGTGGCAGGCACGATCGAGGCTCTTGCCGAACTGAATACCAAGGAGACGCGCCAGCTGCTCGAGCAGATAGCCAGCGGCAGAAAACTTCTCGTCATCCCCCAATGGCCTTCAGAATGCAGGAAAGCCGCTGAAACAGCTCTTGAAACGGAACGCAGACGCTAAAACTATCTGTCATGTACGAAAACCTCAATACACTCCTGATTCTGCTCTGCAGGACCATATCGACGCGAAAGCTCTACTTTCAGGATCACCCGAAGGTAAAGATGCTCGGCGGGCGGTTCATGACCCAGCTCAAGGAATTCTGCGAGGAGTCCAAGCTGGACAAACTCTTCATCGGCATCATTGACGGCAACCTGGTTTTCGAAGGAAGAAACCTCGTCGGTCCGAGTATCGTCGGTCGCCAGCTGGTCAGCTTCGCCGAAAAACTGCATTGCGGCGGTATGTCCTTTTCCAGCCAGACCACGGAAAAGGAATTCGACACCCTGCTCGACCTGTCCAGCCAGCTCAACAAGCCGCTTGCAAGCCTGCAGGAGGCCCGCGAACTTTTCCTGTCGAAACGCATCGAAAACATAGAGCTTGCCCAGCAATACATGGGTTCCTCCAGCCCCATACCCAAGGATCAGCAGTCCGCCTGGCAGGGGCAGGACTCAGGCGATGTGCTGCAGTCTCCGACCCTCATCTACCAGGCTCTTTTTGACTCGGTGGCCGATGCCCACGGCAATGTGGCGCAGGGCGGCGACATCGACGTCGACAGCACGCGCTCCGTCAGCGAGTATATGCTGCACTTTGCCAAAACAAGTTTCACGGATCTCATGCAGCACGTGCACTATCCGGATTATGACAGCTATACGGTCGGCCATTCCGTGCGCGTCGCCTCGCTTGCGGTATTCCTGGCCAGCTCGTTCAACTGGAGCGAGGAATTCCACGTGGCCATCGGCACCGCCGGGCTGCTGCATGATGTCGGGAAAAGCAGAATTCCCGACGAGATCATGTACAAGCCGGGAAAACTGACCAATGAAGAATTCGCCATCATGAAGGAACACGCGCGAATCGGGGCCGAGATACTGCTCGGACAGAAAAACACCAGCGCCCTCGATGTCTCCGCCGCCTGGGGGCATCATATAAAACACGATGGCTCCGGTTACCCAGCCCAGCCGCAATGGGCGTTCAGGCACCCCATCACTGCGCTCCTGCAATGCGTCGATGTCTTTGAAGCCCTCACCGCCGCCCGACCCTACAAGCCGCCCCTGTCACCGCACATGGCCTATTCCATCATGCTCAAGGACATAAAAAGCTTCAATCCGGCCATGCTGGCTGCCTTCATCTCGGCCCTCGGCCTCTATCCCCCGGGAACCATGGTTAAAATGATGGACGGCCGCACCGGCGTGGTTCTTTCCGTCGGCCCCAGGATCGATCGTCCCCGGATCAAGGTCATCCGCGACCAGAAGGGCGCTGAGATACCGGCCGAAGATCAGCCGCATATCAACCTGGCGGCAGGCGAGCACCGGGACCTGGCCATCGAGAAACTCATCCTGATCGAACAGACACACGAATAGCCGGGGACGTAACTTCTTTCCACCCTTGCAATTGCCGGATAACGGCTCAATCCGGCAGCACTTTCTTTACCAGTCGAGGACAGAGCGTGTCGAATTACTACAACCGCAATGCAGCGCGCCTCTTTGAAAAATACCGGAGCCTGGACCCTGAGGAGCTGCACGCCCGCTGGCTGCAACACCTGCCCCGCAAACCCGGCATGGCGCTTGATGTCGGCGCAGGGTCGGGACGTGATGCCGGCTGGCTGGCGCAGAAGGGCTGGGAAGTGATCGCGGTCGAGCCTGCTCAAGCATTGCTGGAACTCGGCAAAAAAGCGACTGGGTCTTCGGCGGTCATCTGGATCGACGATCGGTTGCCGGAACTGGCAAATCTTCAGACTTACCGGAAAAAGTTCTCCCTGATCCTGGTGAGCGGTGTCCTGATGCACCTCTCGGGACCGGAGCGAATCGTCGCCATGCAGACGCTCGCCGGTTTCATGGCTGAAAAATCGATCCTGGTAATCACCCTCCGCCAGGGGCCGGACTCTGATGAAAGAAATTTCTATCAGGTTTCAGCAGATGAGATTGTTCAATTCACCGGGAAAAAGGATCTCTCGGTTGAAGTGGGAAATTCCGTGCCGGACGACCTGGGAAGAGACGATGTTGTCTGGCAGACCATCGTCGTCAAAAATAGCGATACAGGGACAACTTCATTACCTTGAATTGGTGATTTTTTCATTCTGATCCAAAGCACTGATCCTGACATATCAAATAAGGGAATTGCCATTCACAATCTGTGGCAGCAGATAACGACCCGCTTCGTCGTAACTTTTTTATCAATTTTCTTGTCCTTTATGACCATATTATATATAATTCAGTCACTTTAGTGACGGAGATTGCATGTACATCGCACAAAAACAACTGGAGAACCTGCAGGCATCGGTGAAACCGGGTAAAGTTGTCGTTATCTACGGTGCTCGGCGGACCGGCAAGACGACCTTGCTGCAGGAGTTTCTTAAAACGGAGGAAAGCCCCTATCTGATGGTCAGCGGTGAAGACATCGCGGTACAAGACTATATGGCCAGCCAGTCAATCGAGAAACTTACCTCCTTTATCGGACACAACAAACTCCTGGTGGTGGACGAGGCCCAAAAAGTAGAGAAGATCGGGCTGAATCTCAAGTTGATCGTTGATCATATTCCCGGTATCAGGGTCATCGCAACAGGTTCTTCTTCGTTTGACCTGGCGCGCACCATGGGCGAGCCCCTGACCGGCCGAAAGATCACCCTGAAATTGTTTCCTCTGGCCCAGATGGAAATAGGCCGGACTGAACAGCGCCACCAGACCGATGCCAACCTGGAAAACCGGCTCATCTACGGCACCTACCCGGAGGTGGTCCTGACCCCGGACAATCGGGCCAGAGAGCGCTACCTGAAAGAGATAGTCGCCTCCTATCTGTACAAAGATGTTCTGGAACTAGACGGTATCCGGCATTCCGCAAAGATCAGCCGCCTGCTGCAGCTCATCGCCTTTCAGATCGGCAAGGAGGTCTCCTATACGGAACTGGCGGGTAATTTAGGCATGAGCAAGAACACGGCTGAGCGGTATCTTGACCTGCTGGAAAAGGCCTTTGTCCTCCAGAAACTCAGCGGTTTCAGCCGGAATATGCGGAGCGAGATCACCAAGAATTGCCGTTATTATTTCCTCGACAACGGTATCCGCAATGCCTTAATCAACAACTTCAATCCCCTGCAATTACGAAACGATGCCGGTGAACTCTGGGAAAATTATCTGGTAATGGAACGCCTGAAACGACAGGAATATTTAGGGCATACAGCCAACAACTATTTCTGGCGAACCTACCGGCAACAGGAATTGGACTTTGTCGAGGAACGGGAGGGGCGTCTGTTCGGCTATGAAATGAAATGGGGTAAGGCCAATGTCAAGCCGCCAACTGAATGGCAGGCTGCATACCCTGAAGCGGCCTTCGCCCTGGTGAACAGAGAGAATTACCTGCAATTCATCGGTGCGGAATGAACAAATGTACCCCGGTATATCAAGATAGATGTGACCGGCAAACGAAGATGAAGAACAGCCATTTCACAGAGCTTGAATACCTGGTGAAAAAGAATTCAATATGCCGATAAAATGCCCGGAGTTCCTTGAGCGCTGTCTGCTTTTTGATATCGAGGACAGGATCTACTCGATCGGTGCCATCTTTAACAATGAGAGCATCTGTTCTCCGGCACGAAAGAAGGTCGACAAGCATTTCCTGGCAGAGTTTGACCAGTTTGGAGCCGATGCACAATATCCTCGGCCATGATATCCCGCGGCTGAGAGAAGTATCAGCATCGCTTGAGATCCTTCAAAAACCGGCAATTGATACCCTGTATCTCTCCCCTCTTGCCTTTCCGGAGAATCGCTGCCACCGCCTGGTAAAGGATTATCTGCTTGTCCGGGACAGCATTAACGACCCGGCTCAAGACGCGCGTACGGACCGCCGTTGCCTGGCTGGAACGGGCAGGTTTTCTTGAAAGAAACGAGAATAATATCAAGGTCTTCCAGGGAAAACCGCTTGTTCGCAACCA
>JAHEMX010000313.1 GCA_024643445.1 Desulfobulbaceae bacterium
GGCGGGGTACGGTGTTTGACCACACGGTGATGGCAGGGGCTCTGACCGGATATTCGATGCCGATTTTCTGGTGGGGGCTGCTGCTGATCATCCTGTTTTCCGGGATTCTGGGCTGGACGCCAGTTTCCGGCAGAATTTCGCTGATCTATTACTTCGATCCGGTTACCGGACTTATGCTGATTGACAGCCTGCTCTCGGGTCAGGAGGGCGCTTTTGCTTCCGCCCTTTCGCACCTGATTCTGCCCTCGATTGTGCTGGGTACCATTCCTCTTGCGGTTATCGCCCGCCAGACCCGCTCGGCCATGCTGGAAGTCCTTGGCGAGGATTATATCAGGACGGCCCGGGCCAAAGGATTGCCGCCCTCGCGCGTGATCGGCCTGCATGCGCTGCGCAATGCCATGATTCCGGTAATCACCGTCATCGGGCTGCAGGTCGGTGTACTCTTTGCCGGCGCCATCCTGACGGAAACCATCTTTTCCTGGCCGGGAATAGGGAAGTGGATGGTCGATTCGATTTCCCGGCGCGATTATCCTTCTGTTCAAGGAGGCTTGCTGCTTATCGCCGCGATCATCATGATCGTAAATCTCATCGTTGATCTGCTGTATGGTCTGATCAACCCTCGTATCAGACACACGGGATAGCCATGACGGAAACGACCTATACCAGCGAACTGGATACCAGACCGACAGGCCGAATCGCTCTACTCAAGGAGTTCTGGGCGTATTTCAGTGAGAACAGGGGGGCGGTGATCGGCCTCTGTTTTTTTGTAGCGATCGTTATTGTCGCCGTGTTTGCCCATTACATCGCCCCGCATCTGCCCAACCAGCAGTACCGTGATGCTTTCCTGCAGCCGCCGTTCTGGCAGGAGGGCGGATCTCTGAGCTTCCCGCTGGGCACCGACGCGGTCGGGCGCGATATGCTGTCGCGCCTTATTTACGGGGCCCGATTCTCGCTGTTTATCGGCTGCGTGGTGGTATCGGGAGCGCTTGTTGTTGGTGTCGTACTCGGGCTGTGTGCCGGCTTTTTCGGCGGCAGGATCGATACGCTGATCATGCGCCTGATGGACATTATTCTCGCTTTCCCGAGCCTGTTGCTGGCACTCGTCCTGGTCGCCATTCTCGGCCCGAGTCTGATCAACGCCATGATCGCCATCGCCATTGTGCAGCAGCCGCATTATGTCCGGCTCACCCGCGCCGCCGTCATGGGTGAGCTGAACAAGGATTATGTGACGGCTGCCCGTGTTATCGGCGTGCGCCGGATGCGCCTGATGTTCGTGACGATCCTGCCCAATTGCATGGCGCCGCTCATCGTGCAGGCGGCACTCAGCTTTTCCACCGCCATTCTCGATGCTGCTGCGCTCGGCTTTCTCGGCATGGGCGCCCAGCCGCCCACCCCCGAGTGGGGCACGATGCTGGCGGATGCCCGGGAGTTCATTCTGCGCGCCTGGTGGGTAGTCACCCTGCCCGGCTGTGCCATCCTGGCGACCGTGCTGGCAATCAACCTGATGGGCGATGGTCTGCGCGATGCGCTTGACCCGAAGCTGAAGCGGTCCTGATCGGGAGACAGCCATGGCACTGCTCGAAATAGAAAATCTCTCGGTAGCCTTTCAAACCGCAGGAGGCTTGTTTACCGCGGTTGACCGGATATCCATGAGCCTCGATGTGGGTGAGGTTGTTTCGATTGTCGGTGAATCCGGATCCGGTAAATCTGTCTCCATGCTTGCCCTGATGGGGCTCCTGCCGTGGACCGCCACGGTGACTGCCGACTGTATGCAGTTTGATGGTAAGAATTTGCTGGAAATGGGTGCTCATGAGCGACGGGGAATCATCGGCAAGGAAATATCGATGATTTTCCAGGAACCGATGACCAGTCTCAATCCCTGTTTTACGGTCGGTTTCCAGCTTTCAGAGACCCTGAAAACCCATATGCACATGGACCGGAGGAAGCGCAGGGAGCGAATGGTCGAGCTCCTGCATCTTGTCGGTATTCCGGAGCCACTCAAGCGTTTATCCGCCTTTCCGCACCAGTTGTCCGGCGGTATGTCCCAGCGCGTGATGATTGCCATGGCGATCGCCTGCAATCCGCGCCTGCTTATTGCCGACGAGCCGACCACCGCGCTTGACGTAACCATTCAGGCACAGATCCTTGATCTGTTGTTGAAATTACAGGATGAGACAAACATGGCCCTGGTCCTGATCACCCATGATATGGGCGTGGTGGCTGAGACTGCCAAGCGGGTTATGGTCATGTATGCCGGTCAGCAGGTTGAACACCAGGGAATCAAGGGACTTTTTATTGACCCCCATCATCCCTACACCTCCGCTCTGCTGGCGGCATTGCCGGAACGGGCCACGAGTAAGCTCCTGCCGTCGATTGCCGGTGTGGTGCCGGGTCAGTTTGACCGGCCCGAGGGCTGTCTTTTCTCACCCCGCTGCCGTTTTGCGACCAATCGCTGCAGGAGTGTGGAACCGGATAGGGCTTCGGCGGAACGAGGTTATGCACTTTGCCATTATCCTCTCGAAAACGGTGTACCGTTTAATTATCCGGGTGCTGAGGAGGATAAAGCATGAGCCATGATGTTATCCTTGAAGCAAGGGATTTAAAGCGATTTTATGAGGTCAGCCGGGGCGGTTTCAGGAAAAAGGCATTGCTCAAGGCACTGAACGGGGCGACCTTTGATCTTGAAAAAGGCAGGACGCTTGCGGTGGTTGGCGAGTCCGGCTGCGGGAAATCCACCCTTGCCCGGCTGCTGACCATGATCGAACCGCCGACCGCAGGTACGCTGAAAATCCGGGGTGTCGATATTGTCGGATCTGACAGTGAAACCCGCCGGAAGCTCAAATCTAAAATCCAGATTATTTTTCAGGACCCTTACGGCTCGCTGAACCCGCGGCAGAAAATCGGTCACGCGCTGGAAGAACCGCTTCTGGTCAATACCCAAATGTCCCGGCAGGAGCGGAGCCGGGCTGCCCGGGAGATGATGAAACTTGTCGGCCTGAGACCTGAGCAGTATGACCGCTATCCGCATATGTTTTCCGGCGGCCAGCGGCAGCGCATTGCTGTTGCCCGGGCACTGATGCTGAACCCGGAGATCCTGATACTTGATGAGCCGGTTTCCGCCCTTGACGTGTCGATACAGGCGCAGATCCTGAACCTGCTGGCAGAACTGCAGCAGCGGCTTAACCTGGCCTACCTTTTTATCAGCCATGACCTGTCCGTTGTCAGACATATTGCCGATGAGGTTATGGTCATGTATCTCGGGGTACCCATCGAGAAGGCGAGCCGGGATGAGCTGTTCGCCCGACCGCGCCACCCCTATACCCGGGCCCTTCTTTCAGCCACGCCGACAGCCGACCCTCTCAAGGAAAAGCAGCGAATCGTGCTGCACGGAGAACTGCCTTCACCGATTAACCCTCCGCCGGGCTGTTCATTCAACCCGCGATGTTCCAGGGCGAGCGCCGAATGTCTGCAGAAATTTCCTGAAATGCAACGCTGCGGCCAGACACAGGTTGCCTGCTACCATCCCTATGAATAGACAATTCTTCCAGTCACTTACTGAGCAGCGGCTATGCCGTTCCTGAGAGAGCTCAGAGCAAGAACATCACCTTCCGGCGATACGCCGCCATAATGCACACGACGGGAAAACGTGAGCATCCGAGTCGATGACGCGATGAACCAGGTGGCGTGATTTTTTTTGTTCCATATACCACCTTGTGGCATCTCAACAAGGACTTATAGTGTAGGTCTGATCATGGGGATTTGCTGCCAGGACGATGATCTTGGTTGTCCATAATTACTGCGCAAACCCATGGTTGAAGCAAAAACCACTTTCACTTATTCATGTGAGGAACATACAATGGAACATGTACTACCGAAATTACCGTACGCCTACGATGCACTTGAGCCCTTTATTGATGCCAGGACCATGGAGATTCACCATACCAAGCATCACCAGGCCTATATCACCAACCTCAATGCGGCAATCAAGGATGATGCCCATCTTGGCAGCCTCAGTGTCGAGGAGCTGATCAGCGATTTAAGCAAGGTGCCGGAAGCTATCAGGCCCGTGGTCAGGAACCATGGCGGAGGTCACGCCAATCACAGCTTTTTCTGGCCGATTCTGAAAAAAAATGTGGCACCGGGTGGCCCGGTCCTGGAAGCGATTAAAGGTAAATTTGGCAGTTTTGAAAATTTCAAGACGCAGTTCTCGGGTGCTGCCGTCAAGCAATTCGGCAGTGGCTGGGCCTGGCTTGTGGTAAACCATGGAGAACTTGAGGTGGTGGGTACCCCGAACCAGGATAACCCGCTGTCTGCGGGGAAAAAACCGATCCTCGGAGTGGATGTCTGGGAACATGCCTACTACCTGCTCTACCAGAATCGTCGACCCGATTACGTGGAGGCCTTTTTCAACGTGATCAACTGGGACAAGGTCAATGAGCATTACCACAATACCCTCGGTTAGGAACTGACCCAGGTCTTCGGCCATCTCCCGTCCTCTGATCGGGAAGATGGCCGGAATCATCTCTGGCACCTGGAAAAATCAGGTTCAGACGACAACGCAGTTACGCCCCTTTTTCTTGGCACGATACAAAGCCTTGTCTGCGGCTTTTATCACGTCGGCAGGTATACTCAGTGCGCGGCTTGGTTCGGCGGCACCAATACTGATGGTGACGGAAACGGTCTTCGTATTTTTCGCTCTTGTTCTTGTCTTCGGGGTTTTCTTCGGACGGGCTTTGTCCCTTATACCAAATTGAGCTTCAGCAATTGCTGCACGAAGTGTTTCAAGGTAGGGACGGGCTTCCTCTTTTGATTTTCCGGGAAAGACCACGGTAAACTCTTCACCACCATAGCGAAAAGGTCTGCCGCCGCCGCCAACAGCGCGGATGTGGGAGGCAACCATGCACAAGACCTGGTCGCCTATATCGTGACCGTAGGTGTCGTTGAATTTTTTGAAAAAATCAATATCCAGCATGGCAATCGTGTAGTTTTTCCCGAGGCTCTGCAGGGTGGTGTTCAATGAGCGCCTGGCCGGGAGACCGGTTAATTCGTCGTTATAGGCCATGGCATAAGCCGTCTCAAGGACGGACAAAATGATAATTATCCCTGCAACACTGA
>JAHEMX010000314.1 GCA_024643445.1 Desulfobulbaceae bacterium
GTAGCTATGCTGATCGACGATCTGAAATTCGATCTCGACACCAAGCGTATAGGCTGAACCCGAGGTGAACATCAAGGTTTCGGTGGACATCATTTACCCTTATTTGAGGCAGACGCCTGTGCCTGTTCAAGCCAGCGCCAGGCGACATGTGCCAGCCAGCGGCTGCCGATCTCGAGGCACTTCTCGTCAAAATCGAAGGTAGAACTGTGAGCCGGTCCGGCCGCGGCGGACAAGGCTCCGCCAAAGCGAACCAGGCAGCCGTCCACCCGCTGCTGGTAAAAAGCGAAATCCTCAGCCCCCAGGCTCGACTGCCCCTGGGAAATAACCTTATCAACGGTGGTGGTATCGATGGCAGCAGCCCTGGCGATCTTTGCCGCCTTTCTTGAATTGACCACAGCCGGCAAGCCCGGCTCAAAGGCGATCTCTGCCTGCACGCCGTACATATCCTGCAGAGCGATGACCATCCGCTGCAGACCGCGGATTGTTTTATCCCTTGTCGTCTCGTCTGTAGAACGCATCGTTCCGTTCAGCAGCGCCTCTGCTGCAATAACATTATTAACGGTACCGCCCTGAAAACTGCCGATGGTCAGCACCGCTGCCCGATTGGGATCAACCTCGCGCGAGATCAGGGTCTGGATGCTCATGACCAGGCTTGAAGCGGCGACAATGGCATCGGTGGCTTCATGCGGCCTGGCCGCATGCCCTCCTCTGCCCCTGATCCTGATAGAGAAGGGATCGGAAAATGCGCAGATAATGCCTTCGTCGACCGTTATCTGGCCGGTCTGGAAATGGGTATCAATGTGTCCGGCAAAAACCGCCCCGACATCATCGAGCACGCCGGCCTTAACCAGCAGATCGGCACCGTTGCCATGTTCTTCTGCCGGTTGAAAAATAAGCTTCACCCGGCCCGGTATCTTCCCGTGTCTCTGCAACAGGGCCGCTGCACCGAGGAGCATGGCCACGTGCCCGTCGTGTCCGCAGGCATGCATTATTCCCGGGGTACCCGAACCGAAGAAAAGTCTTGTTTCCTCGGTAACGGGAAGCGCATCCATATCAGCCCGCAGTCCGACAACCGGAAGCGTGCGATCCGCATCACCAAGCAGGGCTATGACGCCGGTCCTGCCAAAACCGTTGACTGACGGGATTTCAAGCTCCGCCAGTTTCTCCTGGATGAAGGCAGCAGTCCGGGTTTCATGGAAGGAAAGCTCCGGATGCTGGTGTAGTTGGCGTCGAATAGCCACGATCCAGTCTCTCAGCGCTTCATCAACCTCAAAAGAAGGCAGGCCCCCGCTATGGCTGCAGGCTGATTTATTCAATCCTGATCGCTCCTATCTCATATCTTGCGCCTGGAGCTGTTTCTTCCGATGCGTTTGCGCCCTCATCTAGCGGGTCCTCGGCGGGCCTATCGTCCGGCCGGGACACGGTGTAAACGGTTTCCGCCCTGTCATCGACTGCGTCTTCTTCACGAT
Organism: Desulfobulbaceae bacterium; assembly: GCA_024643445.1. GTDB lineage: Bacteria > Desulfobacterota > Desulfobulbia > Desulfobulbales > Desulfocapsaceae > Ww85. Next base: position 1,470 of record JAHEMX010000314.1, read on the forward strand.
ACCCGTATTTCGATGCCATACCGAGCGGCTGTTTGAAAAAAACGATAATACCGTCCTGGACTTCAAGCACCGAGATCACCTCCCAGCCGCTTTTGCCATATTCATTCAGGGCATGTTCGATTTCACTCTCGTCGAGAACCCCGACACCAAGCAAGCCCTCTTTCTTCAATTCGAAATGGACTGTTTTATAGCCCCACTTCATCGTTGCACCTCATTCATCTCGTGATTGGCCTGACCGGAAAAAGCGCAGCCTTTTCCAGACCACCATAGTCATTGATCTTATTGATTACCGACAAAGGTATCATTGACAAACTGTCCCTCGTATACGGTGCCGTCCGCGAGTGTCAGGATCCCGCGTCCGTTTCTTCGTCCTGCCGTAAACTGACCTTCATACACGGTCCCGTCGGCAGAGCGCAAGGTGCCTTCACCGTTGGGCAGGTCGCTTTTAAACTTCCCTTCATAAACAGACCCGTCCTTATAGAAAAGCGTTCCCCTGCCATTGAAGCTGCCTTGTTCGAACTGGCCGCTGTATCGGCTGCCGTCGGCAAAAAGATATTCACCTTCGCCATGAAAGTAATCATCCTTAAATCCGCCGTCATACCTTGTTCCGTCCGGATAACTGAAATGCCCCTGCCCATTGCGCCTGCCATCCAGGAACATACCGCTGTATTCCCGCCCATCACGGTAACGGTAGGTTCCCTTGCCATCAAAACGTCCACGGAGAATTTCTCCTTCGTACTCCTCTCCATTGATAAAGGAGATAACACCATGGCCATCCATTAAACCGTCCTTCACCTCACCGCTGTAGCGGGTTTTATCGGCGAAGACAAAATCGACCTTACCGGTGACCGGCGTCATCTGCCCGTCATCCAGGCATATTTTCCCATCCTGGGCAACCAGCCCCGGTTTGCCTGGCTCCAGCGCAGGTGCGGGAGCCACACTGCTCACCGGTGGCGCCGCCGGTTCAGCAGGGGCTGCTGATGGTGGCTTGTCGGCAGTTTGTTCAATCACCGCTGGATTATTGTCAACCGTCGCCTCTTTCTGGACCAAGGGGTCGCCGGCAACAACAGCTGCCGCCGGAACGAGCGGCTCTATCGGCTGACCGTCCACAAATTCTCCATGGAACTCACGGCCATCGGGATAAAACATCGTGCCGTTTCCATTCAGTTTTCCCTCTGCAAAACTGCCGACATAACGGGACCCGTCGGCATAGATATATTCTCCCTCGCCCTGCATTTTGCCCCGGGAGAACTGGCCATTGTAAGAGCTGCCGTCAGGATATTGCATGGTTCCTGTCCCTTCGGGAAAATCATCCTTGAAATTGCCGCTGTAGCGGGAACCGTCAACATAATGCAGTTCTCCGTAGCCATTGCGCCTGCCGTCCTGGAAAGAGCCGACATATTTCCGTCCGTCAGCATACTTCAGCGTTCCGGCCCCCGAATAAAGATCTCCCTCGAAGCCGCCGTCATAGATATCACCTGAAGATGACTCAAAGACACCGATTCCGTTCTTGATGTCATCAACCACCTCGCCTCGATAGATCGAGCCATCGGGATATGACCTGACGCCCTTCCCCATCGGCCTGCCCATCTTGAAGGAGCCTTCGTACCAGCTCCCGTCCGCATAAACCAGGCGACCGTTTCCGTCTATCATGTTATTGCGGAATTCACCTTTATACTCTCGCCCGTCGGGAAGAAACAGCAACCCCATGCCATTGAATTGTCCGAAGCTGAAATCGCCCCGATACTGCATCTTGTCAGCAGTAGAGAGAAAGCCCTGCCCGTGGATGATACCGTCGCGGAATTCACCCTCGTAGCGGCGTCCATCACTACTTTTAAGCACACCTTTGCCATTAAACGTCCCATTTTTGAAATCGCCTTCATACACCGTGCCGTCGGGATAGGTCAGGGTACCGGTACCGCTGGCTATGGAGCGGGAGAACGTGCCCCGGTATTTCCGGCCGTCAGCATTTTCATAGGTGCCGGTGCCATTTTTACAATCCCCCTGGACACAGCCGGTCCAGGCAGTCTGCGGCACAGACAGGCACAACACGAGTAACACGCCAGCGATCATTTCATCTCTTTTCATGACAGGTAGCCCCCGTTTTCTGGTATCGGATTTTCGTTCAGCCCTGCTGATAAATAGATTTGATTTCCTCGCCGATAATGGCGATTCCCCGGGCCACATCATCATCCCCCTGGGAATAGGTCAAGCGGATACATTCCTGGGTATGTTTCCATTCCTGCTGCAGCCCCGGAAAAAAATAATGCCCCGAGACAACAAGTACACCTCTTTTTTTCAACCGCTCATAGAGCTGAAGGCTGCTGATCGGCAGACGCTCAAACCACAGCCAGAGAAACATCGCCCCTTCGGGAAGATGCACCCGGTAAGGGGTTCCGGCAAGCTCCCGGTGTACGCAGGCGAGAGCCTTCTCGACCTTTTTCTGATAAAATGGTTTGATCATCGTTGTGCCGATGCTGATTATTTCACCGCTGCCGACCAGTTTTTCGGTGAGCATGGCCCCGACACTGCCCGGGGACAGTGAGACTATAGCATTTATGGCCGAAAGGGACTTGATGATATCTTCCCGGGCTACAATAATACCGGTTCTGACCGCCGGCAGCCCGAGCTTGGACAGGGAAAGGCATTTTATCACCTGCTCGTCCCACACCGGTGTTGCCGCGGTGTGGATGATGCCGGGAAACGGTACCCCGTAGGCATTATCAATAATCAACGGGATATCGTGCTGGTGGGCAAGATCAAGCAGCTGCAGCACCTCCTCGTCGGTGATCACGTTTCCTGTCGGGTTGGTCGGACGAGAGACACAGATCGCCCCGGTTTCAGCACCGATGTTCAAGGCTTCGAAATCGACCCGGTATTTGAACATGCGGTCAGCAAGATAGTCGATGCGCGGTTTTGTGGTAATAAAAAAATCATTATCCAGACCGAGATCGGTATAACCGATATATTCCGGCGCCAGCGGAAGCCTGATATACTTTTCCGAACCATCTTCATACCTGCCACCGAACATGTTGAAAAGCATAAAAAAACCGGTTTGACTGCCGTTTGTCAGGCAGATATTCTGCGGCCCGACATCCCAACCGTATTCCCTCCTTAAAAGGGCAGCGCAGTTCTCGATGAAGCGCAGGTTTCCCTGGGGTGGGTCGTAAACACCGACCAGCTCGCGCAGAAGTTCATCACTTTCGGCAATCTCCAGTAAGCGCTGTTTGATAAGGTTCTGAAAGGCAGGATGGTATCCGGGGTTCCCCCCGCCCATCATGATCATATCTTCTGCTCCGGCCAGAGCCCTGCCGAGATCGTCCATCAGGGAGATGATACCGGCCCTGGTTGTACATTTTTTGCCGAACAATGACGTTTTCAAAATAGTTCCAAGAGCTTTAAAAATGATAGTTCAGTTTTTCAACACCCGCTTTGACTGATACCAATCGACCGTCTTGACCAGCAGAAAGATGACCACCAGGGAGAAGAGCAACCGGCCCCAGAGAATACCACCAAGTGCCCCGCCGAGGGCCATCATCACCAGGGTATCCTCGATCAGGCCGTGACTGAGACTCATCAGGGCCAGCGAATTGAACGTTTCCCGGCGATCCATTCTGCCGCTGGTCGTCTCCCGGATAATCAGAGC
>JAHEMX010000315.1 GCA_024643445.1 Desulfobulbaceae bacterium
ATGTGCCTCCCATCAGGAACTAGTTCCTGATGGGAGAAGAAAAACCTTGACTTAAGAGAAGACAAAGAACGAAATATGACAAGATAACATATTAATCCTAAGTTCCCGGAAATTGTAACGATGAATATAAGATAACTATTTAAAAACAATAAAATACAAGGCAATTTCTCTTGCGGCTATCCTCGTTATAATGTATATTGTAACGAGGACAAGGAGGATTGCTCATGGCCACCATTGTGTACCACATCAACAAAAAAACCGGCGTTACCTACGCCTACGAATCGACCGCTTACTGGGATAAGGAGAAACAACAGTCCAGAGCGAAACGAACCTGCATAGGTCGCGTGGATCCGTTGACAAAACAGATCGTTCCGAACCGGCCGCGGAAAAAACCAGTGACTACAGCTGGGAAAGCAAAAAAAGGACCGGTGCCGATCACCATGACAGCCCGGAGTTTTTACGGAGCCACCTATTTTTTCGATTGGATCGGCAGGGTGACCGGGGTAACCGAAGACCTGCGTACCTGCTTTCCCGACACCTGGCGACAAATCCTTTCTATCATCTACTATCTGATCCTGGAAGATCGAAATCCACTGAGCCGATTTCCCCGTTGGGCAGCCACCCATTTGCATCCGCATGGGTCCCCGATTTCCTCGCAGCGCAGCAGCGAACTCTTTGCTGCCATCACCGAAGCAGATCGTCAGTGTTTTTTCAAGCTCCAGGGGAAACGGCGTATGGAGAAGGAATATCTGGCCTATGACAGCACCTCGGTCTCCAGTTACTCCAAGTGCCTCAAGCAGGTTCGCTACGGGAAGAATAAGGATCACGAACCGCTGGCCCAGATCAATCTGGCGTTGCTGTTTGGCCAGCAATCACGGCTACCGTTTTATTATCGCAAACTGGCCGGCAACATTCCAGATGTCAAGACGCTGACCAGGCTGCTGGCCGATATGAATACCCTTGGTTATCGAAAGATTAAGGTAGTCCTGGACCGGGGGTTTTACAGTGCTGCCAATATCAACGAGTTGTACCGGCAGCACCTGAAGTTTCTCATCGGAGCCAAGCTCTCTCTACAACTGGTAAAAACGAATCTTGATAAAGTTCGTGATACGATGCGCAGTTGGCCACACTATAGCCAGAACTACCAGCTCTATGCATACAGTCTGCCGATGAGCTGGGAGTATACTGAGGATCGCCCCAACAAAGGAGATACGATCAAAGAGGGTCGTCGATTGTACCTGCATCTCTACTATGCACCGGATCGTGCGCTGGAAGATGAAAAAGCGTTTAACAGTCGGTTGGCAAGCCTGCAAGATGAGTTGCTCAGTAATCAACGTCAACCCGAGCATGAGAAACTTTATGACCGCTACTTCGAGGTGAAGCAGACTCCGGTACGCGGTCTCAAAGTTATAGCCAAAGAAGGAGCGCTGGCCGAGGCGAAACGAAATTACGGTTATTTTGCGTTGTTGAGCAATGATGTCAAAGATCCAATAGAAGCGCTGGCAATCTATCGCCGGAAGGACCTTGTGGAGAAGGCTTTCGATAACCTTAAGGAACGGCTGAACCTGCGTCGACTTGCCGTTTCATCGGAGCAAAGCCTCGATGGCAAGCTCTTTGTGCAGTTTGTTGCGTTGATTTATTTATCGTATATCACCGGGAAGATGCAGGAGACGAATCTGTTCAAGGACTACACGCTCCAAGACGTTCTGGACGAGTTTGATGTCATCGAATGTTTTGCAATACCCGGTCAGCAATTGCAAGTTGGTGAGATAACAAAACGGCTGGTGGAGCTTTATCAGAAGTTTACGGTAGGACCTCCCGCCTCGTTACAATGAACCGGGAATTTAGGATTTAACGATGAGGCCACCAGATCGACGATCCCAGGTATCAATACCAGTCCTTCCGCATTTCCATTATACCAGGCCGATCTGACATTTTTCTGACAGGGGCATCTCGTAACCCCAGAAGAGTACAACATTGGCACAACAGACAAAAAAAGAGGTTACGGTATGATCCGTAACCTCTTTTTTTTACTGGTCGGGATGAGAGGATTTGAACCTCCGGCCCCCTGAACCCCATTCAGGTGCGCTACCAGACTGCGCTACATCCCGATAACTGGTGAAGGGTCTTTCTACCACGCCATGCGATTGGTGTCAATAAACCTTGGGGATTTGTGGCGATAAATCGCGTTTGATTATAATTTCCGGGCAAGAAGCCGTTTCAGTTCCAGCAACTCCTGCTTTATGGAACCAATGTGGGAGGAAGTACTCCCGCTATCTTCACTGAGCTTCAGTTCGCTGATGTTTTCAGATTCGCTGAGCAGCTTGCGCGCTCCGGATATGGTATAGCCTTGTATGTGCAGCAGGTCCTTTATGACCAGGACAAGCTCGACATCTTCACGCCGGTAAAGGCGTTGCCTGGATCCGGCCCTTTTGGGGGCAAGAGCGCTGAACTCACTCTCCCAGTAGCGCAGCACATGCGGTGCAACAGCGGCAATTCTGCTGACCTCTCCGATCTTGAAGTGCAGTTTGTCCGGAATGTCATTTGTCATCTGGCCGGCCTGGGGTTATCCAGCAGATAACGCGCGCATCAGGCTTGCCGGTTCACTCTTGCCCTGAGTTGTTTGCTTGGCCTGAAGCTTACTATCTGCCGTTCTTGGATGGTTATCGCTTTCCCGGTACGGGGGTTGCGCCCCTTGCGCGGCTTTTTATCCCGAACTGAAAACGTACCAAAATGTACTAGTTTGATCGATGAGCCGTCAAGCATGGAGGCTTTCATTGCATTAAAAAGGCGGTCCACGATATCTGAGCAGGAGCTCAATGGATAACCGAGTTTGCCGGCTACGACTTCCGCCAGCTCTTTTCGGGTGACATTGCTTGTTTGCATGCTGTTATTCCTCGCGGAGGGAGGCGCCAAAGCTGTCGGTGAGCATTTTCACCACCTTGCCGTGGGCCTTTTCCACATTCTTTTCGGTAAGTGTTTTAGTGTCTGATCGGTAGGTGATGGTCAGGGCCACACTTTTAAAGCCGCTCTGGATTTTATCACCTTGATATACGTCAAAAACGTCACAATATTCAACAAGTTTTTCGCGACTTGCTAAAATCGTCTTCAGCAGATCACCGGCAGGGATGGCAGACGGAACGACAAGTGCAATATCGCGCTTTACCGCCGGGTAGACGGGCAGTGATGAGAATACTTTTGCTGCCGAGGCGATGTCGCAGAGAGCGGCGAAATCAAGATCAAAATAGTAGACGTCACGTTTGATGGCAAGACTCCGGAGCACTTCATTCCGTATCTTGCCGATGGTTCCCAGCTGCTTGCCGTCATGCACGATAACCAGACTGTAATCTTTTTGGCTGAAGGGTTCCACCTGGGCGGCAGGCGCCTTTTCAATACTGACAGCCTCCGGATTTCTTCCGCCGGCCAGCCTCATCTCTTCCAGAAGTGCTTCTACGACACCCCTGGCATCGTAGATATCTACTTCTTCGGCCTCATAGTGAAACGGTGAATATCGCCCGAACCGGTTGCCGACAAAAACACCCGCTAGCCGGACAGTTTCTTCGGCTAGCTTTTCTCCCGCCACGGGGAAGAATACCTTGCCGGTCTCAAAGAGTTTACAGCTCGTCTGCTGGAAGCTGAGATTCCGGCGGACATTGTCAAGAAGTCCGGGCAAGAGCGAGGTCCGCATCACATCCTGATCGGCCGACAGCGGATTAAGGATATGGACGTGCGACCTGCGGCGGTCGGACTCGCCCAGCTGCAGGTGATCGTCATAGGCACTGGAGACAAAGCTGTAGTTGATGGCCTGTGAAAGGCCGGAACGCGTCATGATGCGGTCCGCTTCGTTTCGTTTAACCCGTTCCTTTTCCTGCTCGGGATAGCTCAGGCTGACCACCGGCAGTGCCATGGGAATTTCGTTATAGCCAATGAGCCGGGCGATCTCTTCGACGAGATCAACCTCCCGTTCTATATCAATTCGAAAGCTTGGCGGGACGACCAGAAGGGTGTCTTCATCTTTTACCGTGCAGTTGATGGCAATGGAGCCAAGAAGCTCGCTGATCTGTGCGCCGGTCAGCGGCACCCCCAGGAGATTTGAGGTGCGCGATACCCGCAGTGTTAGAGCGACCTCCTTTTTGCGGCCGGGAAACACATCCCTGCCGGCTGGTTCGGCGGTGCCGCCGGCAATCTCGCACATCAGGGCAACGGCACGCTGCATGGCGTCAACGGTTCCACCCGGATCAACGCCCCGTTCAAATCGATAGGAGGCGTCCGTGGAGAGCTTGAGTGTGCGGGCGGTCCTGCGAATGGAGACGGCGTTGAAACAGGCGCTCTCGAGCAGGACGTCGGTCGTTGCTCCGGTCACCTCCGAATCGAGGCCGCCCATGATGCCGGCGATCGCGACCGGCTGATTGCCGTCACAGATCATCAGCATGTCCGGCTGTAACGGCCGGACCACCTTGTCGAGTGTGGTGAATGATTTCTCATCGTTCCTGGGTGTCCTGACGACTATTTTCCTGTCGGTGAGACGGTTGAAATCAAAGGCATGCAGCGGCTGGCCGTACTCGAGCATGACGAGATTGGTGATATCGACAATATTGTTGATCGGACGCAACCCCACTGCAAGAAGCCGTCTTTTGAGCCACCAGGGACTGGGCTTGATCGTCACGTTTTTGATCAGTCGCGCCGCATAACGCGGACATAAATCGGGTGCCTCAATGGCAACGTCGAATGCGCTGCTGTCCGTCTCAAGCTTGCTGTTCCTGCAGGGCATGCGGAGTTTCCGGCGGTATTTCCCGGCAACTTCACGGCCGATCCCTATGACCGAGGCGCAGTCCGGACGGTTCGGGGTCAGGTCCACTTCAACCAGGGTATCCCTGAGTCCGGAATGTTCAAGAAATGATTGACCATGAGGCGTGCCCTCGGGCAGTTCCAGGATGCCGTTATGGTCAGTGCCCAGGCCGAGCTCACGTTCCGAGCAGAGCATGCCCTGGGATTCCACGCCGCGGACCTTTGATTTCTTTATCTTGACATTGCCGGGCAGCGTTGTGCCGGGAAGGGCGATGACAACGCTGAGGTCAGGCCGTACATTGGGTGCTCCGCAGACGATCTG
>JAHEMX010000316.1 GCA_024643445.1 Desulfobulbaceae bacterium
GTACCAGGGCTATTGACCCATCGCAGACCAGTCACCATATCGAGGAACTGAGAAGAGCAGGCGTTGCGTGTGTCACCGGCAGTAGTGGAGAGGGCTTATGAAAAGGAAAATGATCATCGCACTTGCCCCTACCGGAGGCTGGGGAGCAGGCAGGAATAACCCGGTTACCCCGGAAGACATTGCATCCCAGGTAATCAGCTGCGCTGACAGCGGTGCCTCGGTCCTGCACATGCATGCCCGGGACCACCGCGGGGGATTGACGCCGGATCAATCCGCATTTACTCAAACCATACAGTTGATCAAACAGCAGAAAGATATCATCCTTGAGGCATCAACAGGCGGGCTTTCAGAGTTGACAGCAGCCGAGCGCGTTTTACCTGTCGCTCATCCGGCTGTCGAAATGGGTTCATTAAACATCGGTTCATTGAACTTCGGTGATCAGGTCTACCAGAACAGTGTGGCGGATGTTCGTTACTGGATCAGGAAGATGGCTGATGCCGAAGTGAAGCCTTCCCTTGAAATTTTTGATACCGGCCATCTGCATACGGCGTTGCATCTCATTGCTGAGGGGCTGGTAACCCCGCCAGTGAATTTCAGTTTTATCTTTGGTGTAAACTGGGGCATGGCTTATGATCCTGCGCTTCTGGCCTACCTGGTTTCATTGCTTCCGGCTGGAAGCCGCTGGGGAGGGATTTTTATCGGCAGTAAGGATTTTACCGCGCATCTGGCAGCAGCTTCTGCCGGAGCCGCTGTCGTTCGGGTCGGTTTTGAGGATTCATGCGAATATCATGGCAAGACGGCCCGCAGCAATCTGGAACTGGTTGCTAACCTGCGGGGAGCGCTCTCGTCAGCAGGGTATGAGATAGCGGGAGTGGAGGAGGCGAGAAAAGCCCTCCTGGACTGATTGCTCCTGCTAACGATCCTCGCCGTTCTTCAGCTCACAAATGACAATCCATGAGTACAGGAGATGACGTCTCTCTTCACCACAGGGGATGGATTTGTTACCAGTTCCCCTTGTTCTCCATCGAGGCCCATGGCTCCTGCACCGGCAGTCTTTCCCCTTGCTGGAGAAGTTCAATTGAGATCTGGTCAGGGGTCCGGATAAAAGCCATATAGCCGTCCCGCGGTGGCCGAAGAATGGTCACCCCTTTATCCATCAGGGTCTGACAATAGTCATAGATATTTTCAACACTGAAGGCCAGGTGGCCAAAGTTTCTTCCCTCGCTGTAAGCGGTTTTCTGGTCCCAGTTATAGGTGAGCTCAATTTCCGGTTCGCCCGGCGCAGTAGCAAAGAAAATGAGGGTAAAGCGGCCGGCCTCGACTTCCTTGCGCCTGGTTTCGACAAGCCCGAGCTTATTGGTGAAGAAGTCTAGCGCATCATCAAGGTCTTTGACGCGGATCATGGTATGTAAGAATTTCATGCTGTTGTCTCCTCCTGCAGAGTGGTGTGTTCGTCGGTGATAAGAAGTTCTGACCGTTTGCGATAAGGATGTTCAGAAAACCACTTTTTGTCAATAGTGGCCCCCTCGATTGCAAGAGCAGAATCTGTTCCGTACTTTATTTAGTAGACCAGAGTGTAATCGAGTGGATAAGCATTATACTGGTACCCTATGGAAACAACGACGATGACTACGAGTGAGAGAAAGGGCATCATGGTACCGTTGACGGTAACCCTGGTCGTTCAGGCGATGGTCTCCATGGTTGCCGTTACCGTACCTGTTCTTGCCCCGTCCGCAGCGCCTGATATCGGCGTTTCCTCGACGTCCGTCGGCCTCTATGTGTCAATAATGTATATCGGCAGCATGATGTCAAGCCTGTGCTGCGGGGATTTTATTCTTCGTTACGGCGCGTTGCGCCTCAGCCAGATCTGTCTTGTTTTGTGCGGGGTCGGACTGATGCTGACGGCCCTGGCCTCTCTTCCCGCGATGATTGTCAGTGCCTTCGTCATCGGCATCGGTTATGGGCCGGTAACACCCTCCAGCTCACATATTCTTGTCAGGACCACGCCTGCGCGCATGATGTCCTTTGTCTTTTCTCTGAAGCAGACCGGTGTCCCGCTCGGAGGGGTCATGGCGGGCGCTGTTGTTCCCGTCCTGGTCCTCTCGGCCGGATGGAGAAATGCGGCGGTCGGCATCGGAGTTTTTGCGATTGTTCTGGCCTTGTTGATCCAGCCCCTTCGGGCCCAGCTTGATGGTGATCGTCAGGAGAGTCGTGCCATTTCTGTCAGGGCAGCCTTCAGCCCGCTGCTCCTGGTAATATCCCATGCCCCTCTCCGGTACCTGTCAATTATCTCCTTTCTCTATGCCGGCATGCAGCTCTGCCTTTTTACCTATCTTGTTATCTATCTTACCAGGGATATCGGTATGGCCTTTATTGCTGCCGGACTGACATTGTCGGCCGCGCAGATGTCGGGTACGATCGCACGTATTGTCTGGGGTATACTGGCCGATCGCTATGTGAATCCACGTTTGCTTCTGGGACTGCTGGGGATAGGTATGGCTCTTGGCGCCGTGGTGACCGCTGTCATCAGTTCCCACTGGTCGACTGCCGCCGTTGTTGCAGCGGTAATCTTTTTCGGTGCTACGGCAATCGGCTGGAACGGCGTCTATCTCGCCGAAGCGGCCCGCCTTGCCCCAAAGGGTCAGGTAGGAGCGGCAACGGGTGGAACTCTCTGCTTTACCTTCTTAGGAGTAGTACTTGGGCCTTCGATGTTTGCCGCGGTTGCCTCAAGCACCAGCAGTTACCCCCTGGGATTTATCTTTTTTGCTGTTCTCACCTTTGTTGGTGGCATCCTGGCAATGGTCTCCGGCAGGAGATATGGTAAGCCGGCAAGATGACGACGAGAAGTTCAGCGGCCTGAAATTGAAATACGATCAAATAACGGCTCTACCTTCTTGATCAGGCACTCGACGGAATGCAGGCTGGTCTCAACAACCGCTTCATACGAGCTGAATCGAAAGCCGAGAGTGATCGTCGAGTGATCATTGCTTGTTTCATGCAGGTCATGATGGATGGTTTCAGCCTCCGTTTCACTACTCAACACATAGCCATGTTCTGTCCGATAGAGGATTTTCGCCTTGCAGTAAACAGCGGTGTCAACTGAGCCTGCCACCAGGGATTCTATGGCAACGGTATAATCGATTAGAAGTCTGCAGCTGTCATAATAGTGCGCACAGCGGCTCTCTTCACAGCTGAATGTGCTGCCGGTAACCGTTATGATGATATCGTCGTGTGATTTTTTCTTGGGCTCACAATAGGCATAGCAGCTATCGTGATGATTGCAGCTCGTCAGCGTCGAACCGACGGTAGCAAGTGAATAGCAGGCCGAGGAAGGCGAGAAAATAGCGAGAAAGATGATGGGATACGTCAATACTCCGTGCGCCGGATATCTGTTCATCTGCTCCTGAGCATGCCCGGTAATGGTTTGGCATATGAGCTGCAATGCCATTACGATCAGCCCATGTTAGATACAATGTACAACTGCAGGCAAAAACGCGCAATACCACGCAGTTGCAGTGCTACCGCGTCGGAGTGCTACTGGGTGGCTATTGAGGATCAGGCAACGGGGAGAACTCCGAGTCGGCTTATATTCTCAATGGCGAGCCGATCGCTTGTAAAGGTGCTTTATCGTTAACGGATGGGACATGAACCACCATCTCAAATGTGCCCGATATGTTCTAACGAGGTTAAGCCTGAGATAAGCAGTCGGTTGCCGTTTTCCAGGGGCAGCTGTAATGTCACGAAGTTCCTGATAGTCCCCCTGGCTGGTTCTCGAAGTGAACGCTTTGATTGCGCAACGCCCGGCTGTTCGCTGGGATCTGACGAGGAATCGTTAAGCCGCCGCGACCTGGCGCCTAACTGAAAATTCGCGCCAGGTATTTACCACCTTCGGCCGTGGCTATCTGTTCACATTGCAGACCGTTATAATCAACCAGGGTCGCAAGTGTGTCGAAATCGATGTAAAGCCAGGAGAACGGCTCGGACCTGATGCCCCGGTAGTTCATGATAAACTCGGTTTCTCCATAATACCCGCCAGCGGGGCAAGCGCCTGCCCCTCCATCATCATAGAGTGATTTGAGGTCGGTAGAATCGGCAAGAACCTGTCCGCCTTCTTTCAGAATCGTTCTGATAAACTGCAGAAAGAGGTTGCAGCCGTCCAGGTTGCCGCAGATGCCAAGGCCGTTCATCAGCATCAGAATAGTCGTGTATCGTTTCTTTTTCAGCGAGAAAAAATTTTGCTGGATAATGGATTTCACGCCCCGTCTGGCCATCACCTGTATGCAGCCTGGAGAGATATCGAGGGCGTCAACTATCTTATTTTCCTGTTGCAGATAAAGGCTGTGGCAGCCGGAACCAGCGCCGACATCGAGTATCTTTCCTATACAGAGTTGCAGGGCCAGACGTTCCAATCCGTCCATCTCCGAATAGTCCCGGAACATGGTTTTTCCGGTCATTCTCCACATCTCCAATGTCGTGGAATCAACTTCTACGCAGGCATCCTGCCGGCCACCCAGGTAATCCAGCATCATCGCGCCAAGAGGATCTTTGCCAGCCTCATGGATGATATCTCTCATGTTTTTCGTAACGTTGTTTTTGGCCGGCTGTAATTTCTCTGTTGGTAAATGGTATGGGGGCAGGGCACTCCCCTACCACATCAGGTCATCCGGCACCTGGTAGGCAGCATACGGGTCATCCGCGTCTTTTGCCGATGAAGGAGCGACATTGCAGAGGATGACGCAGGATGGATCGCGACTTTTGATCTTCTCTGCCGTCTCCGGAGGCACCAGACTATAGCTGTTTTCCAGTTTGACAATTGCCAGTTGCCCATGGGCAAGTTCGTCCTGGTGTTTGGCCGTTACCCGGATCCGGCGCACCGTGCTGCCGTCAACGAAATTAAAACCGATCTCACCGTTACCATCTTCAACACGGTTCATCTGGATCAGCTGTTTTATCTGGGCAACGATGGACTTTTGCTCGGCTTCCCGCTTGCGCTGCCGGTTGAGTTCCTGAGCCCTCGCCATTTTCTCAGCCTGAATCTGCCGGGCTCGCAGGGTACTTTCAGCAGGCGGTTGCGGCTGCTTGCCTGTCTTCCGGCG
>JAHEMX010000317.1 GCA_024643445.1 Desulfobulbaceae bacterium
TCACACGGCAAAAGCGCTCTGGCTGGTTTATCTCATTCTGACAATTGCTGAAATAGGGTTGCTCTACCTGGCCGGGATGCCTTTTTTCGATGCACTCTGCAATTCTCTGTCAACCATGGCAGCAGGCGGCTTCTCCCCTCACCCGCTGTCTATCCTCGGCTATCAGAATAACGCCATAACCTGGATCGTCACCTTCTTCATGTTTCTTGCCGGCGGCAACTTTGCGCTGCAATACCGCTTGTTCATCCAGGGAAAACCGCGGCCTCTGCTGCAAAACGAGGAATTCCGATTCTACTTCGGAGTAGTCAGTCTCAGTGCACTTTTCCTTGCGATCATACTCTATTTTGGCAACAGCTATGGTATCGGCGGCAGTATCAGGGACAGTGCCTTCCAGATAATCTCCATCATCACCACTACCGGTTTTTCGTCTGCCGATTTCGCCCTGTGGACAGTGCCTGCCCAGGTAATGCTTTTTGCGATGATGCTTTTTGGCGGCTGTGCCGGTTCGGCAGGAGGCGGGATTAAGATTGTCCGAATCCTTTTCGGGGTAAAATATCTCAAGCGTGAAATCAGCCAGATCATCCATCCGAATGCGGTCATTCCCATAAAGATAGACCACTCCTCGGTGCCAAATGATATCCAACGCCAGATGATCGGATTCATGATGTTCTATATTGTTCTTTTGATCATCTCCAGCCTGGCGGTAACCATCATTGAGGGTGATGCCGAGATTGGTATTGTCGGAACGGCGGCCACCCTTGGCAATGTCGGGCCCGGCTTTGGCGAGATTGGTCCGATGGGGAGCTTCGCCGGACTTTCAGCACTCAGCAAGCTTCTTTTTATTTTTGATATGATCGTCGGCAGACTGGAATTAATACCTTTTTTGGCCATGCTCAATCCCGATTTCTGGTCTTTGGCACGAAACAAAAGCGGGCTGGAAAATTCTCCCAGCACGCTTCGTGCAAAAACGAAGAAAGCACGCTGAATCTGCTGTTCAACGGGAAAAAAGGGGGAGGACTTGTTTTTCGCGCATCCGCCGGATGCCATTGAAATATTGGAAACTGCACAAAATACCTACCGCTGCGAACCGGCTCCTGAGTGGATCGCCCCTGAATCAAAAAGAGAAAGAGCGGGAAATCTTCGGGTAATGATTTCCCGCTCTTTTTCACGGCATTACCCGTCTATCCCGGAATCAGCCAGCGCGCGAATGGATACAGACAAGCCACTGCCTTTAATGGGCAGTGATCTTGATCGTTCTCGGTTTTGCTGCTTCAGCTTTTGGCAAATGAAGCCGTAATACCCCTTCCTTCAGTTCGGCATTGACCTTGGCGACATCTAATGACTGGGGAACTGAAAAGACCCTCCGGTATTCAACAGCGCCGAATTCTTCCCAACTGCTGGCACCCTTCTTCTCGACCTTGCGGGTCCCGGAAATTTCCAGTTTGCCGTTATCGACGTGCACGGTCACGTGCTCTTTTGCCACACCCGGCATATCAGCAAAAAGCAGAATCTCATCCTCATTTTCATAGATATCGACGACAGGTGTAATTCTTGGCAATTCCTGGCGCTTTTCCAGCATTTCTGCTTTCCTCGTGGTAAGTTCGGTATTCTCATTCATAATTCTACCTCCAAAATACGTAAGTATGTCAGCTGGTCAATAAGATGTCAGCTGATACTGATCTGCTTGGGTTTGGCTGCCTCAGCTTTTGGTAAAACCAGGCTCAGCAGGCCGTCCTTCAGGACAGCTTTTATCTTGTCGGCATTAACATCACCCGGCAGGGTGAAACTGCGGGTGAATGAGGTGACATCCCGCTCGACACGCTGGGCCTTATAGTCCTTTGGTGCATCTGATGTGCGTTTACCACTTAGCTCCAGGTAATTCCCCTGGATTCTGATAGTGATGTCCTCTTTGGACATCCCCGGTAGCTCGGCAAGCAACTCAAACGCCTCTCCGGTATCGTAAAAATTTGTCCGCGGCGAGCCGTTTGCCACTCTCCAACCAAAATTCTCGCCATAAGGTCCATCGTAGCCAACGAACATTCTGTTCAGTCTGGAACGAAACAGATCCATGGCATCGAACATCCGATCAAAATCATTTGCTCCGGTCCACATAGCTGTTACCTCCTGTGCATTTTTCTGTTATCCGACGCGTCTCTCGTCAGAACACGTCACTTACATCTCTTCAAGTGCCCAACAATTTACCTGTCATTTTCATGCTTGCCGTCAGGCTGAGATCCTTGCGGCAGAGTACCTGTCTGTCATGCCTGAAAAGATAAATACGCAAGAGAATATGTCAATATAGTAAATATATTTTTTATGTTATTTTATTAATATTACTTTTTACATATTATTAATATAGTAACCGCCAGTCTCTATTTTACTTCTGAATACCTTTTGGGAAATGAGTAGAAATGGGGGAGAAACTGATCTCAACGAGAGGAAAGACGCCTTGCTGAGCTATCCCTACGGCATCAGGGACAAGCAGACGAGCCGGCTCTTGCTGCATTTCTCCGCCTCTGAAAAAATCTCGTTGACAGTTGTCTTTAGAATTGGCTGATAACGAAAAAGGGCAGGTTTTTCAGAACATGCGCAAACATGTCCCACCTACCCCTATCACCATAGGTTTGTCTAATTATTCAAACCACTCTCAAGTGTTATGAAAATTTCCACATCCGGCCATCGTTTATCAACGGGCTGAAACGAGGGCGGGGCAATTATTTTGCTGAGAATACGGCCGTCCCGTGAGATGGAGTTCAGGTAGATGGGAGTGGTAGAAACGGAGAGCGCCTTATCGGCCTGCCGGTTCGGCGGGGCAAAAACCTGCAGTGAATCAGGAACCACTTCAATTTTCTTGATCTTAAAACCATTTGGTAACTGGCCTATCAGTTGCGGCACTATGGCCGCACTTTGCCGGGTGAGACTGGTCAGGGTTACTTCCAGGTCGGCAGGTGAGATGTCGAGTATGCTTACATCCTTGGGATAGTCGACATTTTCACCGGTTACGGGGATAACGTGAGTCCCTTGCATCAGTTTCGACAGGTCAATCGTGGCCTTGGGCTCAGAGAGGGCAAAATCATTCATCGCGGATTTTGGTCCGGCCGCATGAATGATAATCTCCTGCGCCCTGGTTCCCGCAATCACCAGGCCGGCCCCGGGAGGGGTGTATTCAACCGGAATCGCCATGGTGCGCTCGACAATCTGCTTCTGCCCCAGGATTAATGCCGACCAGAAGATAACAGCAATGAGCAGACTTGCGGCGACTTGCAGGACAGTCCTCGGTTTGAAAGAAGTTACCTGAGAAAAAGAGATGATGCCGGAACCGGAAAAATGTTTCTCAATCGTCGCAATGATCTCTTCCTGAGAGTGCAGCCTGGTCATCCTGCCATTTTCGAAGGAAGATACGTGGCCCCGCTCTTCGGAGACAAGCAGCACAAGTGCATCCGTTTCTTCGGCCATCCCCATGGCGGCATGGTGCCTCGTACCATACTCTTCGGACAGTCGGGAACTTTCCGACATGGGCAGACGGACGCCAAAATGGGTGAGAAGGTTATCGGTGATAACAACAGCCCCGTCATGTCCGGGAGAGTTGGGATCAAAAATGCTCATTATCAAAGGGATGCTGGGAAGAGCCTTGAGGAGGTAGCCTCCTGAAATTTTATCCTGGATCAGCTCTTTACCGGGAAAAACAAGTATCGCACCACGTCTCTGCTCGGCAAGTGAGATGAGGCTTTGCGCAACTATCTGGGAGATATCGCTGTTGCTGCTGCTTTTCCGGGCAACGGCGACAGAAACAACCTTCTCGAACAGCTTCCGAATCTCCGGCTGGAAAAGGATAATCAGGGCAAGCAGGGCGACATGACTCACATTCTTGAAAATCCACTCAACACCTTCCAGTTGCAAAACACTGGCGATTATGTACACGAGAAATGCCGCCAGTATGCCGATCAGGATTTTCCAGGTTCCCAGCCTGAGAAGCGTCCGATAGAGATAAAAAATACCGGCAGCGATAATGACGATATCAAGCAGCGTCTGCCAGTTAAGAAAAATGTCCGTATAGATATGTAGTGCTTTCATGGGTTATCCTGATTCTGCTCTTTCGTTGTCTGTCTCTGTTGCCGGAATCATCTGCTCCGGTGTTTCAACGCTACCCCTTCAAGACAACTTTGGCAATTTTTTCTCTCGGCACCGGCGTTCGTGATGCAGACAAACAAGCCCCCTTCGGTCGCAAAAATTCTCGTTGCCAGTACGTTCTCATTTCACTTAAATCACAGATAACGGTACAATACCGGTGTTGAGACACGGGAATAACGATCCATTCAAACCAGACGGAGGGGTATAATGCGCACTTTTCTTGGTATGCTGTGCCTTGTTTCATTGCTGTTAGCGCCGCTATCCGGGCACTGCGGCTTTTTTTCAGGCGACAAGGCAAAACTCAGCGAACCGGCCATGACCGATCGAGTTGATCCTAACACCCAGGCTCCCCTGGCGGTCAGCAGCCGTTTTTCGCCGGAAACGGCAAAGCTTTACGCAACCATCAAGGTGAGCGACGCCCCCAAGGAGACAGAGGTCAAGGCCGTATTTTTTATGCTCGGGGACGGGGAGCAGCAGATAGCCGAAGATGCCGTTGTCACAAACGGTACCGGATATATGGGTTTCGCCTTAAATCCCCCGCCGAACGGCTGGCCGAAAAGCCGTTATAAGGTTTTGTTTTTTCTCAATGGCAAGAAAGAACAAGAACTTTTTTTCACGGTAGAAGATTCTCCCGGAACACCCAATCAGCCCGCTGCCGCGTCTGGCGACCGAACCGAACCGGCTTCCGGCCAGGCACCGGATCCCTCCTATAAAATATTCAAGGACCCGCAATTCGGATTCTCTTTTGAGTTACCTCATTCCTGGGAATTCCAGGTCGCTCCCAACAGAGGAGATTATGTTTTTGTCGGTCCAGCAGGAACAGACGAATCTGAAATCACGATAATTGTCCAGATAGTAGATCCCCGGAAGGGGGAAATAGCCGATCTGAAGACACAGATGATCGAGCTCGTCAACCAGGTATCGAAGATACCCCAGGCAGAAATTGT
>JAHEMX010000318.1 GCA_024643445.1 Desulfobulbaceae bacterium
CAGATTACAACGAGTTTCTGACAGGTTACTATGCAGACACCTGTTGACGACAGTCTGTTTTGTTGTTAGGTTCCGTGCCGATACTCACCTAAAGAGAGGGCCTGTCGTGCCTGTTCGTCGGCAGTTCCGCTGCAGCCCTTTGAGAAGCTGTATCCTATCGCCTAATTGGAGGATGAAATGAGAGGACAGGAACGTCGTCAAGCTGCCAGTACGCATTTTGTCACCGTGGCAGTCGTGTGTTTTGCGATCATCGCCAACGGATTCTCCGCTGCTTTTGCCGCTGAGCGCATAACGCTGCAGGTAACCAGTAATGCGTTAGGTGATTCTCGTCCCAGTATTAGTGGAGGAACGATCGCCTGGTCTGGACATGACGGATCGGATTGGGAAATTTTCATGAATGACGGCACCGGCATTACCCAGGTGACAGATAATTCGTTTAATGACTTTGATCCCATTGTTTCGGGCGGCACAATCGTGTGGTACGGACAGGGGCCAGGCGGCACCGATTCCGAAATTTTCATGTACCATGGCGGGACTGTTACGCAATTGACCGATAACTCCTACGACGACGTCGCCCCAAGGGTGTCAGGCAATAATGTCGTCTGGAAAGGCAATCCTGACGGCAACGATTCTGAGATTTTTTTCTACGATGGTGTGTCGACGGTTCAACTGACAAATAACGCCTATGACGACCTTGGCCCGGAAATTTCCGGTGACAACATCACCTGGTATGGCACCGGTCCTGATGGATCAGACGGAGAAATCTTCGCCTATGATGGCGTCACCATTTCGCAGCTCACCGATAATTCCACCTATGAAGGTCAGCCTCAGATCTCGGGTGACAACATCGTCTGGTCCCAGAGCGATGGTGTGGATGAAGAAATCTACCTCTATGACGGTTCAACGATCACGCAGGTGACGGACAACACCTACGATGACAATAGCCCCCGGATTTCAGGCGGCAATATCACCTGGTTTGCCTATCCTCCTGATGCAGACCCTACAAATGAAGTATTCCTGTATCGTGATTCGTCGATAATCCGGCTGACGAACAACGCCGACTATGACGAAGACCCCGTGATCTCCGGAGAGAATGTCGTCTGGCTGCGCCATGATGGTAATGACTATGAAATAGTCTATTACGATGGTTCAACCGTCACACAATTGACCGACAATACAACGGATGATGAGTACCCTCAGATTTCGGGCGCTGATATCGTGTGGAGCGGATCCGATGGGTCGGATAGCGAAATATATGCCAGCCGAATGATGTTCACCGTGTCCGATATCCTGAAGTGGGATATAGATCAGGACAACAAGGTCAGCCTGCCTGACGCAATAAACGTGCTGCAGGTATTGTCACAATAGTGCCGACCAGGGAATTACGGGGACAGTATACTTAATTGGTAGTTCGCGGGGAATGGTATGCCCGGAGGGATTCGAACCCCCGACACCCAGGTTCGAAGCCTGGTGCTCTATCCAGCTGAGCTACGGGCACATGGATGGAAATTATCGTTGCTCTTTTGAGGCCTCTTTTACCACCGGCCAGGGTTTGTGTCAACCGTCTGATTCGCCCTTTTTACCGGCCGTTTCAACCTCTTTTCTGCATCTTATCAGGTTGAAATGTAAGCGGCATCCCGATAGGGCGAGGCAGCGCCTTGCAGCAGGATGCCGATATTAGTGTTTCGGCGGTATGTCACAGCCGATTGCCTTGGCCTGCTGCAGGAAAAAATCATCGGTCATGCCGGCGATGAAGTCACGGACCCGGGCCGCCGCCGGCTGCTTCCTCACGTAATTATCCTCAAGATCGCTCATCAGATCGACATTGAGTCCGCTGCCGTTGTTGTCACGCAGGTTTTCAAGGTAGAAGGCGAACAACCGTCTGTAGCACTGGTCGATCACCGGCATATAGCGTTGTGCTGCAGATGTCAGGTAAATGCGCTGATAGTTGAACTGTTTGAGCTCATGCAGCGCTTGAGATACCGGTTCACTGAAGCCGATGTAGTCGTTTTCTTTCTCCGGCGGACTGCCGGGAAAGCTGACACGGCTGTGCCGTATCAGGTCCGTAACCAGGGTATAGACGATTGAGCCGTTGCTGCCACCGAGCATCTGTACGCAGACAGCCGGTATATCGGACCGTTTGATCAGGCCGAGCGTAATAGCGTCCTCTATGTCCCGGCCGATATAGGCGACGGTATCGGCAAGCCGGACAACGCATCCCTCAAGCGTCATGGGGCGCAGGTTCGTTTCCGGATGCGCCGATTTTCCGGCAATTTTCCGGTCAAACGCGGAAAAGTCCGGCAAGGGTTCGGCGCCGATACGGGCCGAGTGCACTTCACCGTCATGACAGAGGATGCCATCGAGTGTCTGCAGGCTCAGGTTCCAGCCCCTCCCTTTACGCTCCAGTCGTTCAAGTGCCCGTACCGACTGAATGTTATGCTGGAAGCGCGGCAGCCCGTGTGCGATACAGAGATTCGAGAGGAAATGCTCTCCGGCATGACCAAACGGTGGATGACCGATGTCGTGACCGAGCGCAATGGCCTCGACCAGGTCCTCGTTTAAGTGCAGGAAACGAGCGATGGTCCTGGCTATGCGCGATACCAGCTGTACATGCAGGACCCGGTGGGTGATATGATCATTACTGATCAGGCAGAACACCTGGGTTTTATCGATGTAGCGGGTGTAGGCCCGTGAATGGAGGATGCGATCCGCATCCTGGGCAAAAGGCTGCCGGTACCCCACCTTTTCTTCGGTTCGTCGCCTTCGCGCCTCACTGCTGAGAACGGCGGATGGTGAAAGCCGTCTTTTTTCGTCGTCCAAAAGATGGCTGAGAATGGCGAACTCCTTATTGTGGTCCAATTTTTCAAGCATGTTTCGAGGATAATGAGAGAATCTTTATGGGGTTTTGCCGCTGCAAGCATAACAGGAACTCCGGGCAGCGTGGAACTGCATTTTCATCAGTGCCCGAATTCCTCTGCTCTGTGTTGGATTTTTTAATCTATTTTCTTATAGTAAGCATGAAATCCATTCGCGGCTGAAATTCCAGAGACAGGGTGATTGTGCCGAGCTTTTCGATATTTTAGCTAAAAAGAGGCGAATATGAAGGTAAGTGTTGAATATTGCGCAGCCTGAAACTACAAGCCCCAAGCTTCCAGTCTGGGAGAAGAATTGCGCAAGGGCTGCGGTGCCGAGGTGGAGCTGATCGCATCATCCGGCGGGGTCTTCGAGGTCATGGTGGATGGCACCCTTTTGTTCTCGAAAAAAAGACTGGGACGTTTTCCTGCCGATGGAGAAGTCACCAGGTTGCTGGAGGAAAGGTAAGGCAGGGATATCAGGTTTTTTCGGCTGCATCATCGATGCAGGACGAGAGGCATCTGGAACAATCCTGCCTGGTCGTGCCATCGTGGCAGAAATCATGAAACCCTTTCAGCAGATCATCACCACCGCGCGGACAGACCTGAAGAAACTTGATAAAGTCTATCATCCGCGAGATGACGACAGGAGGCGCCGCATGCTCTACCTTGCAGGCGGCTTCTTCGGCAATGGCTGTATCGATTGAAAGGACTTCAATGAAGAATTGTTTCAGGGTTTCATGCCGGTAAATGACATCTTTGGCAATGGTTTTGCCTTCATCCGTCATCGTTATGGCTTCATAGGGTGCGTAATTGATCAATTCCTTCTTGGCCAGGGCCCGTAATGCCTCTGTTACCGAGGCCCGGCTGACACCGAGCCGGGTGGCGATGTCCTTGCTTCTGGCAACAAGCTTTTCTTCGACAATATGATATATTGCCTCAATATAATCTTCGAGGCTGGCGCTGAGATCGGTACTTGCTGTCGTTTCTTTCATGACATCGGACAAGATCACTGGGACTGGCGTCTTGGTATGAAACTGGTTGCCAAGTTCAATCGCGATTGGTATACGCCAGTTACGATACTGTCCTTTTAAAGTCCCGTCAAGCGTCGACGAGAAATTCAGCAACTGGTGTGCGATAAAGGAATGCTCTGCGAACTTAAAGTAGAAAATCTGGCCCTGATAGAATCACTGCATCTGTGCTTTGAGAACTCAGCGGAGGGTGCCCTCGTGGTGATGACCGGGGAGACGGGTGCCGGGAAATCTATCATGATGCGGGCCGTCGGGCTTTTGACCGGCGCGCGTGCCTCTTCAGACTGGATTCGAAGCGGTGCGGACAACTGCAGTGTCGAAGCCCTGTTTGAAATCAGTGAAAGACAGCAGCACCTCCGCACGCATCTGGATGACAGCGGCCTCGGGGATGGGTCGCAGATCATCATCAAGCGGGTGATTTCCAGGAAAGGGCGCAGTCAGATCTATGTGAACGGTTCCATTGCTACCGCCCGAACCGTTTCGGACATCTGTTTTCACCTGCTGAGCATTGCCAGCCAGCATGATCATCAGCAGCTGCTGCAGCCGGCGCAGCACTTGGATATCCTCGATACAATCGGTGATCACTGGGCCGGGCGTCTGGCTTTTCGCCGGAAATACGATGAGTGGTGTGCTTCCCGTGCGCAACTGGAAATGCTGCTGGGGCAGGATCGGGAGCGAGAGCAACGCCTTGATTTTCTTCTCTTTCAGGTCAAAGAGATCAGGGACAGTGCTCCGTTTCCGGGAGAGGACGAGCAGCTGGCGGCAGAACGGAAGCGGCTGAAAAATGCTGAAGCGCTGATCAGGCTGAGCCATGAGTGCTATGACCTGCTTTCTTCCACGATAACGGAAAAACTGGCCATGGTGCGCAAAAACTGTGAGCAGCTGAAATCGCTTGACCCCCGCATGGAACAACTTACCGAGGAACTGAGCAGCTATTCATTTCTGGCTGAAGATTTCAGTTCCCGTTTTCGAGACTATTGTGAGGAGTTGCAGAGTGAACCTTCTCGCCTGGAGGAGGTGGCCGAACGGCTCAACCTGCTGCAGTCCCTTAAACGCAAGTACGGGGAAACCCTGGAGAAAGTTCTTTCCTATCTGGGTGAGGCAGAGAAGGAGCTGGAAAGGATAGAAAGCCTCGATCGTGAGATTGCTGACCAGCGCGCCAGGACTCAGCGG